>DATJGC010000240.1:0-9346 GCA_035495345.1 Chitinophagaceae bacterium
TGGGCCGCTAACGGCCGCAGGGAAGTGTACCTAAGCGGGCAGGCTTACTTCCAGGTAACCAAAAACAAGGAATTACCGTTTGTGGTATACAGCCGTTTCATCAGCACCACCGCGCTGGGTACCGCGTTTCGGGTTACCAACGTAGACAACGGACAACCGCTGCAGGTGCGCCTGGTGGAAGGTAAAGTAAGGGTGGAACTTATAGACAGCAGCAGTGCAAAAACTGCCCCGGCTTATTACCTGGTACCCGGACAGGAAATTGTTTTTACAAATCCACAACAACCCGGGCGTATTCATGCATTTAAAAAGCCTGCCATCCCTAAAGGAACAAAGATGAATACGGCGCTGGCCACTGCAGCTGCAGACGCCACTTATATGTTCAATAACCAGACGCTGGCAGAGGTGCTGGATCATTTGTCTGTCATCTACCAGCAGCGCATTGTATATGCGCGGGAAGACATTGGCCAAATGTATTTTATCGGCAAAATAGAAACCACTGATCCTATAGAAAAGACCCTCCAGGATATTGCACTACTCAATAAACTCTCAGTAAAAAAGCAAGGCGGGGTTTATATTCTCAAAAGAAAAAAACAATAACATATTTCGCTGCAACGCCATTGCGTTGTCCTGCTGTTAACACAGCAGCAGAGAAACCTTTTTATATACTAAAAGCAAGCTACCATGAACATGTTTACCAAAACTATGCAACGCGCAGTGGGCCTCCTGCTGCTTTCTTTCTGCCTGCTGTCTGCCGTATTTGCACAGGAAGAAACCGGCAGCGTAAACGGCATTGTCCGTAAAGAAAACGGCGAAGCGGCGGCTGCCGTAACCGTTGTTGCCAAAAATTCGGAAACCGGACAGTCAACCAGCACGCTTACAGATTCTGCCGGCGTGTTTCGCTTCAGCAAATTGCCGGTAAAAGGCAATTACAGTTTTGCATTTTCCAGTATTGGCTTTCAAACGCAGACATTATCCGGCTACAGTATAAAGCCCAATAGCTCTATCTCTATCATCACAAAATTGCAGGGCCAGGCCAGCAGCCTCAATGAAGTAGTGGTGGTAGGATATGGCACCACCCGCAAAGGCAACCTGACCGGCGCTGTAGCACAGGTAAGCAGTGAGGTGCTGGAGAATCGCTCGCTGTCTAATTTATCTCAGGGCCTGCAGGGCGTGGTACCCAACCTGAACCTGCGCCCCGGTGATGGAAAGCCCACTCAAAGTCCCGCGTTTAATATCCGCGGTACCACTTCCATTGGGCAGGGGGGCAATGCACTGGTGCTGATAGATGGTGTACAGGGAGACCCCGCCATGATAAACCCCAATGATATTGCCACCATCTCCGTTCTAAAAGATGCCGCTTCCTCCGCTATTTATGGGGCAAGGGCTGCCTTTGGGGTGGTACTTATCACCACTAAAAATCCCGCGCGCGATAAAACCAGCGTTACGTACTCCGCCAATTATGCGTTTAAGAGTCCAACCGCCATGCCCGAGATTGTATCTAACGGTTATCAATACGCTAAGATGTTCAATGAGGGCTGGAGCTCCTGGAATGATGGACAGATTCCGCAAAACATCAACAAAACACAAACCTTTTCGCTGGCGTACCTGGATGAACTGAAGAAACGCGATGCTGACCCCACGCTGAAAAAAACAGATACGCTGGCAAATGGCAATTATGTGTATTATGAAAATACAGACTGGTTTAAGGTGCTCTATAAACCGCACACCAACTCTGTAGAACATAACCTGGCCATTTCCGGTAACAGTGGTAAGGCCAGTTTCTATATTACGGGCCGGTCCTTTGGTCAGGATGGTATCTTCAGGTACAATTCTGATGATTATAAAATATACAACCTGCGCGGCAAGGGCGCCATACAGGTGTACCCCTGGCTGCGGATTGAAAACAACATTGATTTTTCCAGCATGAAATACCATAACCCGCTGAACGTGGGCGAGGGTGGTGGCATCTGGAGAAATATTGCCGATGAAGGGCATCCTACCTCACCCATGTTTAACCCGGATGGTACCCTAACCTACTCAGCGGCGTATACCGTGGGTGATTTTGTGTATGGCAAGAATGGCATCAATATGAACCGCCAGATACTCCGTAATACAACCGCATTCTCCAGTAATTTTTTCAACAATAAGTTTCGCGTAAAGGGAGATTTTACTTTTCAGAACAATAACTACAACCAGGTGCAAACACGTGTTATTGTTCCTTACAGCGTAAAACCCGGTATCATCAATTATGTGGGCACCAACTATAATGATATTGAACCCACCTACCAGCAAACGCAATACCTGGCGGCCAATATTTACGGTGAGTATGAAACAAGACTGGGCAGTAACCACTACGTAAAACTCTTGGCTGGGTACAACTATGAGCAGTCTACCTACAAACAATTAAAGACCTTACGCAATGGTTTAATATACCCTGATGCGCAGGATATAAACCTGGCCCTGGGGCAATCTATTGTAACCACCGGCGGCTATGATAAATGGGCCATACTCGGAGGTTTCTACCGCCTTAATTATTCATTCAAAGACAAGTACCTGCTGGAAGCCGATGGCCGCTATGATGGCTCTTCTAAATTTCCGTCTAACCAGCGCTATGCCTTTTTTCCTTCGGTATCTGCCGGCTGGCGCGTAAGCAAGGAGGCATTCTGGAAAGTATCGCCCAGCCTGGTATCTGATCTTAAAATCCGCGGATCTTATGGTTCATTGGGCAACGGTAATATCAACTCTTATGCCTTCCAGGAACTATTCAGCATCAGCCAGTCGGGCAGGGTGCTCAATGGCGTACGCCCGCAACGTACCGCACAACCCAATGTATTACCAGATGGCTTAACCTGGGAAACATCTACTACTGCGGACCTGGGGCTTGATCTCACGATGCTGCGGAGCAGGCTTGTCTTCTCCGGTGATATCTACCGTCGCAACACTACCAATATGTTTACAGTAGGGCCGGCATTGCCCGCTGTGTTTGGAACAGACGTACCCAAGGGCAACTATGCAGACCTCTCTACAAAAGGTTTTGAACTGGCGCTTAGCTGGAACGACCGCTTCAACGCCGGTTCCAAACCATTTACCTATGATATACAACTTACACTGGCGGATAATATAGCCACCATTACAAAATACAATAACCCCACAAAGCGCATCAACAATATCAATGCGATCAGCAACCCCGATTATTATGTGGGGCAAACCGTTGGAGAGATATGGGGTTTTGTAACAGAAGGTTTTTTTACAAAAGACAATATTGGCGAAGCCTCCAAACAGAAGTTGTACAAGGCCAGTAATGGCGGTAACTGGGCTGTGGGCGATATAAAGTTTGCAGATCTTAACAAAGACGGTACCATTGATATTGGAGATAATACAGTGAACAAACCGGGCGATAAAAAAGTCATCGGCAACTCCGCACCCCGCTATACTTATGGCATTAACCTGGGCGCGGGCTGGAACAATTTCTTCTTTGCTGTTTTCTTCCAGGGCGTGGGCAAACAAGACTGGTGGCCCGGTGCTGAAGCAGATTATTTCTGGGGCCAGTATAACCGGCCATACAATAACGCACTCACTTCGCAGATTGGAAAAATATGGTCTGAAGACAATCCCAACGCATACTTTCCAAAACTGCGTGGCTATGTGGCGCAAAACGGCCAGGGAGAACTTGCACAGATACAAACCAGGTACCTGCAAAGCGTTGCGTACCTCCGCATGAAAAATATCCAGTTGGGGTATAACCTGCCGCAGGCGCTTATCCGCAAAGCAAAAATGAACGCAGCACGCGTGTATGTGTCAGGAGAAAATCTCTGGACGCATTCGCCCCTGTACAAAATTAACGGCCATAACCTCGACCCGGAAAATACCGGCGGTTCTGACCGCGTATTAACAGATGGCTCTAATGGTAACGGTAATAACTATCCCATGTTAAAGAGCGTAACAGTTGGATTGTCCATTACTTTTTAAGCAGCCCGGTATTTTTTACAGCAAAAATTGAAGTATGAAACAAGCATATATTTTTCTCTGTCTTCTCATCAGCAGCGCACTGGTAGTAAGCTGCAGCAAACAACTGGAACAGGCACCCGTGTCTACTGCCTCAAGAGATGTGGTTTTTGGTAGTGAACAGGGACTGGCACTTTATTCTAATTCATTTTATGAAGGCCTGCCCGCAGGCACCGATATCTATGAAGGAGACAATATAGTAGACTACGGTGCACGCACCCAGGTGCCAGACCTGTTAAGGCCCGGGGCCTATGGTGCCCGGCAAAGCAGTGGTTGGGATTGGCGCCAGCTCAGAAATATCAACTATTTTATTGCCAACGCAAAAGACCCGCGCGTCTCTGCCACGGTAAATACCAACTATGTTGCCATCGGCCGTTTTTTCAGGGCCTGGTTTTACTATGAAAAAGTGAAAAGGTTTGGCGATGTACCCTGGATGGGCGCCACCATTGATGTTAGTGATACCAGCACATTGTACAAAGCACGTGATCCAAGAACACTGGTAATGGATTCTGTACTGGCCGATCTTGATTTTGCCATCAAGAATATCACGCTCACAGATGATAAAACGCGCAGCCTGATCACAAAGAATATTGCCCTTGCGTTTAAATCGCGCGTTTGTCTTTTTGAAGGAAGTTTCCGCAGGTACCATACAGAACTCAACCTGCAGTCAACCGCAGCCAAGTGGTTTACAGAGGCAGCCACTGCAGCGCAAACCGTTGTAAGCTCAAATGCATTCTCCTTAAATACAGCGCCCGGTACCGTAGGCGCCTATCGTGCACTCTTTATTACACAGGGTGCACCCGTTGCCAACGAGGTAATGCTCTCTTACATCTATAGCAAAGACCTGGCGGTATTGAATGATGCTACCTGGTGGTGGACAAGCGCCACCTACGGATCTCGCTTAAGCTTTACAAGAACTTTCATCAACACCTTCCTGAAAAACGATGGAACACCGTTTACCAATACACCCGGTTACCAGACCATGCTCTTCCCGGATGAAGTAAAGGGGCGTGATGGCCGACTGCAGCAACTTATACGCATGGGCGATTACAAACGTATCAATGGCGGTGTGCCCGTAGCGGCACCACCTGTTTTTTCTTACACCTATACAGGTTACCAACCCATTAAATGGACATTGGATGATGCTTATTATGAACAGGGTGTTACCGGTGATAATCCCATACCCATTATACGGTATGCAGAAGTATTGCTAAACCTGGCAGAAGCAAAAGCAGAGCTGGGCACCTTAACAGATGCAGACTGGGCCAAGACCATCGGCGCATTAAGACAACGCGCCGGCATTACCGGCGGCCTCAGTACAAAGCCCACCGTATTGGATCCCTACATGGTCAACAATTATTTTCCGGAAGTAACAGACCCTTCCATCATGGAGATCAGGCGTGAGCGCGGTATTGAACTGGCTTTCGAAAACCTGCGCTTCCCCGACTTGCTACGCTGGAAAAAAGGCAAATTGCTGGAGCAGGTATGGAATGGCATCTTTGTACCCGCTCTCAACACTCCAATGGATCTGAATGCAGATGGTAAAATGGATGTGGTCTTTTATAAAACCATGCCCGGTACCACGCTGCCCGGCGTAACCTATGTAAATGTGAGTGAAACGGTGGGCGGCGCGCCTAACCCGCAACGTTTATCCAATGATACCTATGGTGAGCTCACCTGGTTAACCAATGTACCCAGGGTTTGGGATGATAAAATGTATTACTATCCCATCCCTGAAACAGACAGGCTCTTTAACCCGAAGCTGGGACAAAACCCGGGTTGGTAATGCAGAAGAACTAAGCCTCAACAGCGAGAAGGAGGTAAGGTTATTATATCTTGCTGCTTCAGAAAGCTTCTTCTTTGTTGGCTGCGCTTTCGCGCGAGAAAAAAACCGCGCGAAGTAAGATCGATACATAACTAAAAAATTACTTCATGAGCATACAAAAACTATTGAGCTTTCTTTTCTGCGTGCTGGGGATGTTTCAACTGCGCGCGCAACAGGCGCAGCATGTAGTACTGATTACGGTAGACGGCTTCAGGCCAGATTTCTACCTGGATAGTAGCTGGCACGCCAATAATATACGCGCATTGATGAAGGAGGGTGCACATGCACTAGGACAAAACAGCGTTTTTCCTTCCATGACTTATCCTTCTCACACCACTATTGTAACGGGTGTACAACCCTCCGCGCATGGAGTGTATTACAACAATATGTTTGAGAGAGATGGCGCCACCGGAAAAATATACTGGCACGATAGCGCTATCAAAAAACCAACACTGTGGAAAGCGGTACAGGATAATAAGATGAAGGCAACGGCTTTGTTCTGGCCCGTGTCTGCAGGTGCACCGGTATCTTACAATATACCTGATATTGGCAGCATGGGAGAAGCCGTGCGTGAAGCCTATAGCCGCCCCGCAGGCTTTCTCAGTACCGTGAAGAAAGAAGTATTCAACGGCGCTTCAAAAATTGATTATGGCAGGGATGTAAACGTGGCAAAGATTGCCGCCTATGTAATAAAGAAAGACCAACCCAACCTGATGACCATCCATTTCTTTTCTGTTGACCATGCAGAGCATATGGATGGCCGCGAGGGCGAAGATGTAAAAGCTGCCATTGCAGGCGCAGACAGCGCCGTAGGCATAGTGGTGGATGCATTAAAAGAAGCAGGCATCTGGAAGAACACTGTTATCATAGTTACCGGTGACCATGGCTTTGTTACCGTTAAGACCACCGTAAAGCCCAATGTATGGCTGGCCAGGGCCGGCCTGCTGAATGATAACAAGGCCGATTGGAAGGCACAGTTTTTTACCGTAGGAGGTTCAGCCTGGTTATACCTCCGCAACCAGGCAGACAGTGCTACCCTGCAACAGGTACGACAGTTGCTGAACAACCTGCCGGCAGAAGAGAAAAAATATTTTCGCCTCATTGACCGCGCGGCACTGAATGCTGCCGGTGCAAACCCGGAGGTGGCGCTGGCGCTCAGCGGAGAAAACAATGCATCGCTCATTGGCGCCTACCAGGGAGATGCCATTGTACCCGGTAAAGGCGGCGCGCATGGTTACTTTCCTGATTTTTTTGAGATCAGGACCGGTTTTGTAGCCTACGGACCAGGCATTAACAAAGGGGCGGTTATAACGGAGATGAATGAACGAGATTTGGCACCCATCATGGCCAGGCTCTTAGGGATTTCCTTTCCTTCTGCCGCGGGCAGCATACCCGCCGGGCTGCTGAAATAAGACAGGTAGCCATAAAGGAAAAAAGAACCGTGCGTTTAACACGGTTCTTTTTTTATGCGCTGCAGGCGGGTAAGAATGGTTTAATGGTTATTGGTAACTGAAAAGGCGCTATCTGTGCTGCTAAGCGGCTGCCTGCAATGCTGCGCTAAGTAACCTGTTTATTTCTTACAGCTTTGTTAAGCTAAATGATTTTAACAATTACAAAATAGTAGGTACATTAACGGCAGGAAGCCTGTTGCGCTATAACCAACCGCCATCGGTGCTTCATTTACTTAACCAGATTGCCATGCCAGCCGCCAGAAACTTCTACCAGCGCCACCGGTTTGCAGTACTTGCCAGCCTGCTATTATTATTGGCGCTGGCCTTCTATTTCTACCGGTATCGTATAGCCGAAACTAACAAGCAGCCCACAGCTACCGATTGGCCTGAATACAATGGCGGGGGCAACCGCAACCATTATTCTGCACTCACCCAAATAACAAAAGACAATGTAAAAAAGCTGAAGCTCGCCTGGGGCTATAGTTCTGGCGGGGCTGATACCGCCGGCCATACACAGATGCAATGCAACCCTGTTATTGTTGATGGCATACTGTACGGGGTAAGTGCAGATATACAGGCCTTTGCCCTGGATGCAGCCACCGGCAAAGAAAAATGGAAGACAAAACTTGCAGACAACAAAGGCACGCTTAGTCGTGGCATAACCTATTACAGCGACGATAGTACCCACCGCGTTTTCTTTGGTGCAGGTCAATGGCTCTACGCGCTGGACGCCCTAACGGGAATGCCTGTACTGGCTTTTGGCGATAGCGGTCGCATCAACTTAAAAAAAGGCATAGAACGAGAAGGGGCAGACAACAATGTAAGTTCCAACACGCCCAATACCATTTACAAGAACCTCATCATTACCGGTGCACGTGTATCAGAATCAGAAACCGCGCTGCTGGGCGATGTACGTGCTTACGATGTGCACAGCGGTCAATTGGTATGGACCTTCAGAACCATACCGGAGAAAGGCGATACCGGCTATAACAGCTGGCCCGATGCACCGCGTAGTTACCTGGGTGGAGCCAATGCCTGGGCCGGTATGGCCATCGACCGGCAACGCGGCATTGTGTATATCCCCACCGGGTCGGCCGCCTTTGATTTTTATGGTGCCAACCGCCGCGGCAATAATCTATTTGCCAATTGCCTGCTGGCATTGGATGCTGCTACCGGCAAAAGGCTTTGGCATTTTCAGCTGGTGCACCATGATATCTGGGACCGTGACCCGCCCGCGCCACCCAATCTTGTAACGGTGATGCACAATGGAAAAAAAGTGGATGCCGTGGCGCAGATCACCAAGCAGGGTTTTGTTTTCCTCTTCAACCGCGTTACAGGTGAGCCGCTCTTCCCCGTGATGGAACGCCCTTTTCCGCAGGATGCCATGCCCGGGGAATGGCCCAGCCCCACGCAACCTATACCGGATAGACCACTGCCATTTACAAGGCAAAGTTTTACCGCCAGGGATATCAATCCCTTTGCTGCACAAAAAGATTCATTACTGCAGGTACTGGCGGCGGCGCGTACCGGTACGGCCTATCTGCCGGTAACCGATAAGATGACCATCTTTTTTCCGGGTACGGATGGGGGAGCCCAGTGGGGTGGGGCAGCAGCGGATGAAGAAGGCATTTTGTATGTACCGTCCAAAGAAATTGCCTGTTACACCTCATTAGTGCCAGCAGAAAATTATTCGGCAGCTGCCAACGCCAGCGGTGCTAACCTGTACCAGCAATTTTGCGCTTCTTGCCACGGGGCAGACAAGCTCGGCAACCACGATGGATCCATACCGGCCCTGCTACCTTCCAAAACCTTGTTGAAGACCGACGCGGCCCTGAGCGTGCTGCAGAACGGCAGGGGTATGATGCCTTCTTTTTCTCATTTGCCTGTAATGCAGCGCAAGGCCATTGTAGACTTTGTATTCAATCATCAAACAAACGCAACAGCAATAACCAAGAAAGCGGTAACAGGGCCGGCTCATTATAAAAACACCGGGTACAATCGCTGGTACGATGGCAATGGGTACCCTGTTAACACGCCACCCTGGGGTACACTTACCGCCGTAGAC
>DATJGC010000241.1:0-13098 GCA_035495345.1 Chitinophagaceae bacterium
CGGTACCTCTACCTGCCACCCATTGTTTATTTCAAACCTGTAAAACTGAAGAATGGTAAGCCAGCGGAAGAGGAACATAAAAAGGATGATAAGAAACTACCACGCATACCGGCTGTATTTCCCAATCCTGTAAGAAGCGGCCTGAATGCCAGCCTTCAATTTGCAGACGCCGCAGCCGGCAGAACGCTGGTATATATTTTAGATGCAAGGGGCAATATCATACGCACGCAGCAGGTGATGATAGCGGCCGGTAACAGCACAGTGAGCATACGTACCGCCGGCCTCATGCCAGGCATTTACATGGTGCAGGTGGTAGGTGCTACCAATGCAGCTGCTACGCTGAAACTTATTATCTATTAACGCATATACAATACCGTTAGACAGTTTTGTAAGAGGGGCCGGCTATACGCCGGCCTTCTTATTGGCTGAGGGGCAAATAGCATTCAAACCGGCTGCCTTTGCCCATGCTGCTGCTAACGGCAATATGCCCCCCCTGCGCTTCAATAAATTCTTTTGAGATGGCAAGCCCCAGCCCGCTGCCAACGCGTTCAACCGTGCCTGGTACTTTATAAAACCGGTCAAAGATATGCGGCAGGTACTGCTCATCAATACCCTGTCCATGGTCTTCCACCGCAAACACCAGTGCCGCATCCTGCCTGTAGGCGGATAGGGTAACAGTAGATTGGGGCGGCGCATATTTTATAGCATTGGTGAGCAGGTTTATCAATACCCAGGATGTCTTTACTTCATCTGCCTGCACCTTAGGCACCGGCTCTTTTACCTCCACCGCTATTGTAATACCCTTTTGCTGCGCCTGCACCTGTACCGCCAGCACTGCCTGCTCTATAATATTCCCGGGGGCAGTGGGTTGCAGCCGAAGCTGTATATTACCCGTTTCTACCTGGCTAAGATTGAGCAATTCACCCGTAATGCTCAGCAGGCGTTCTGCATCATCAGTTATTCCTTTAATCAGTTCCTGCTGTTCTGTATTGAGTTTACCCACCCTGCTGTCTTTTAGCAGCTGCGCACTCATTTTGATGGCGGAAATCGGCGTTTTCAATTCATGTGAGACCGTAGCAATGAAATTTGTTTTTGCCTGGTTAAGTTCATGAAAGCTGGTGATATTTTTGAGAACAATCACTTCGCCAATAACGGTACCATTGCTGGTAACGCTCAGCGTATCCTTGGTAAAAAAACTTTCCTTATTATCTGCATAAATCCGCAGCTCGGGTCCGGCGGCATCCTCCTGCAGTAGTTTACGCATAAGATCATTGGTAAGCGCTATGTCCGGCGCATACTTGCCGGCAATGGCGGCCTGTTGCAGCCCCAGCAGCCGCTGCGCCACCTCGTTCAGGAAGAGAATATTTTTCCTGGCATCCAGTCCTACAATGCCATCTTTCATCTGGTTGATGATGGTTTCAATACGGCTTTTCTCAAACTGCATTTTGGCGATATTGCTGTTTTCGTATTCATCCAGCTTCTCTGCCATCAGGTTAAATGCATTGGCAAGATCACCAAACTCATCCTGCTGCGGAAGATAAATGCGCTTGCGGTAATCCTTACCCGCAATTGCAGAAATACCATCTGCCAGTGAACGGATGGGACCAGACACGATGCCCGGTAAATTAAAAAGAAGGGTAAAAGATATCAGCGTAAAAATAGTGAATATAACGGTGAGCCATAACCGCGCCGTGGCGGCCGTCTTTTGTACGGCGGCATTTTTGCGCTGGATGGCCAGCTCATTCAGGTCCTGTATGCGTATAATGGACTGCCTGAGCTGCGAATAATTGCTGGAATCACGCACATTAGCAGACAGCTCCATAAAATCTTTACGCAGCTGCGCCGTGGCTTCTGCTTCGCCTGCCTCGGTAATATTATGCTCCTGCTTTACAAGACCCTGTTCAAACTCGCTGAGCGCATCCTTGCGTATGGGCACCATTTCAAGCGCGGTAAGCATCTGGTTGCAATAGAGCAATGATTCATGGTTATTCTTTAATACTGTATCTGCTTCACCTGCCAGGCGGTTGATGGTAAAGAGGCCCAGCACTCCAAAAAGCAGTATCACAATAAAAAGGAACAGCAACCCAATGGATAATTTGGTTTTTAATTTCATGCGCATCTTAAGAAAGTATTACAACGTCAATGCTGGAGGCAGACAATTTGTTCAGCAGTTTATTAAAGACAGCCGTTTTCAATATTACGTTAAAAAGGCGCAGGTGGGGCTTACCAATACAAATGGTGGTGATGGACAAGTCTTCCGCCGTAGCAATAATACTTTTTGAAATATCATTGTTCTTTACCCTTATAACCTCGGCCCCCAGCTCTGTAGCCAGCTTAAAGTTATTAATAAGATGCCGTTGCGCCGCCAGTCCAATCTTGTCTGCATCTTCACCAGGTACCTGCACATACAAGAGCCACCATTTGCTGTGGTAGTAGTTGGCCAGCCTGGCCGTTTTGCGTATAACCGTGCGCGCCGTTTTTTCATTGCTGCTGATACAGGCTAAAAACCGCTCATGGCGCAAGGCGGTACCGCGCGGCAATTCGGTCTCCACTTTTCGTTCTACCTGTGAGGCCACTTCTTTAAGTGCCAGCTCACGCAGTTGCAAGATCCTGTCTGGCTGAAAAAAGTTTTTTAATGCGCGCTCTATCTTATCAGTAGTATAAATTTTACCTTCTTTTAGGCGGGCTACCAGCTCATCTGCGGTAAGATCTATATTTACTACCTCATCTGCCTGTTGCAGCACACTGTCTGGTATGCGCTCACTTACTTCTATACCGGATATTTCTTTGACCGCATCCTGCAGGCTTTCTATATGCTGTATGTTTACAGCGGTAATTACATTGATGCCGGCCGACAAAATATCCATTACATCCTGCCAGCGTTTTTCATTTTTGCTACCGCCAATATTGGTATGCGCCAGTTCATCAATGATCACTATTTCAGGATGCAGGTTTATCACGGCCTGTACATCCAGTTCTTCCAGTTCCTTTCCTTTGTAAAAAAGCCGGCGCCGGGGTATTACGGGCAAGCCCTGTAACAGGGCCTGCGTTTCTGTGCGTTGATGAGTTTCTATAAATCCAATTTTTACGTCTACCCCATTGCGCAACAATGCATGCGCTTCCTGCAACATCCGGTAGGTTTTACCAACCCCCGCAATCATGCCGATATAGATCTTACACCGGCCCCGCCGGCTTTGCCTAATCAGGTTAAGAAACTGTTGCTCATTGTTATTAGCGCCCGTCATGGTGCAAGAGTTATTTGAACAGCAAATGAAAAATTATTGCAGGCTATCCAGTGCCAGGTTAAGGGCCAATACGTTGATCCTGGCCGGCCCCAGTATACCCAGCAATGGTGTTTGCGTGTGCAGGTTAATCAATGCATACAGCTTTTGCTCGTCTATTTTTCTGCTGGCGGCAATTCGTTTCACCTGTACCCTGGCAGCCGCCGGCGAGAGATCAGGATCCAGCCCGCTACCGGAAGCCGTAATTAATTCAGCGGGCAGTTGTTCCTTGCTGATACCGGGGTTGTGCACCAAAAAACTATCGATCCTGTCTTGCAATAGTTGTAGGTACGCAGCGTTTCCGGTTCCTTTATTACTACCACTGCTGGCTGCTGCATTGTAACCGGCAGCAGAGGGTCTGCTATTAAAATATTTAGCTGCAGTAAAATTTTGCCCTTCTACGCGGTAACCAATCACGCGGCCATTGTGTGTAACGGTTTCTCCCCTGCCCTGCTGTGGCGCTGCCTGTGCAATAAGGGTTACCAGCAACGAATAGATGACCACAAATACCAGTATACAACCCAGGCTGAGCCTTAGCGCAATTAAAATATGTTTCTTCATGTTTTTACTTTTTTGTGTTTACCAATTAGAACCATTGACTCAACAACATGTCAAGGACCTTTATACCAATAAAGGGTACCAGGATACCGCCCAGTCCATCGATAAGCAGGTTTCTTCTCAGCAATGCGCTTGCGCCAATGGGTTTATAAGCAACACCGCGGAGGGCAAGCGGTATGAGTAAAGGAATGATGATAGCATTAAAGATCACAGCAGAGAGAATGGCGGTTTCAGGACTGTGTAAGCGCATTATGTTCAATGCCTGTAATGCTGGCATAGACACTATAAACAGCGCAGGCACAATGGCAAAGTATTTAGCCACATCATTGGCAATGGAAAAGCTGGTGAGGGTACCCCTTGTCATCAGTAACTGCTTGCCTATTTCAACAATTTCAATCAGTTTGGTGGGGTCATTGTCCAGGTCTACCATATTGCCCGCTTCTTTGGCGGCCGCAGTTCCGCTGTTCATAGCTACACCCACATCTGCCTGTGCCAGGGCGGGCGCATCATTGGTACCATCGCCCATCATGGCTACCAACTTTCCCTGTTGCTGTTCTTTCTTTATGTAGGCCATCTTATCTTCCGGTTTAGCCTCCGCAATAAAGTCATCCACGCCGGCTTTCTGCGCAATAAACTGCGCGGTGAGTGGGTTGTCTCCGGTAACCATTACCGTTTTGATACCCATCTTTCTCAATCTTTCGAAGCGTTCGCTGATGCCTGTTTTAATGATGTCCTGTAATTCTATAACCCCAAGGATACTATCATTTTTTGCCACAACCAGCGGTGTACCGCCGTTAGAGGCAATAGCAGTAACACGGCTAGCGGTTTCGGGGGGTACTTTTTTGCCGGCCTGCACCACGCTGTTGCTGATGGCATCAAATGCGCCCTTTCTTACTTTAACGCCCCCTGGCAAATCAATGCCGCTGCTTCTTGAGGAAGCGCTGAACGGAATGAATACTGCTCCATCTGTAGGTAAGGTGTGTACGTTAACGCCGGAGAGTTCAATGATCGACTTTCCCTCCGGTGTTTCATCTGCAAAGGAAGACAGCACACAAGCTTCAATAAAAGTATTTGTATCGATGCCATCGCCCGGCCAGAAATGCGTTGCCTTGCGGTTGCCAATGGTAATGGTGCCGGTTTTATCCAGCAGCAGGGTATCCACATCACCCGCGGTTTCTACCGCCTTACCACTTTTTGTAATAACGTTGGCGCGCAATGCCCTGTCCATACCCGCAATGCCAATAGCACTCAGCAAGCCGCCAATGGTGGTGGGTATCAGGCAAACAAACAAGGCAATAAATGCCGCAATGCTGATAGGCGTATGCGCATATGCCGCAAACGGCTGCAATGAAACGCAGACTATAATGAATATCAGTGTAAAGCCTGCCAGTAGAATGGTGAGCGCAATTTCATTGGGTGTTTTTTGCCTTGACGCACCTTCTACCAGTGCAATCATCTTATCCAGGAAGCTCTCGCCCGGTGCGGTGGTTACGCGTACTTTAATGCTATCACTCAACACCTTTGTTCCGCCGGTAACGGAAGACTTGTCACCACCGCTTTCACGTATCACCGGTGCGCTTTCGCCCGTAATAGCAGATTCATCAATGCTGGCAATGCCCTCAATAATTTCACCATCCATGGGTATGCTGTCTCCTGCCTCACAAAGAAAAACATCGCCTTTCTTTAATTGCGAAGAAGGCACAATAACAATGTCCGGCTGCCCATGCCCGTTAGCCTGCACTATTTTTTTTGCATCACTCTGTTCCCTTGTTTTTCTGAGGCTGTCTGCCTGCGCTTTACCTCTTGCTTCAGCAATGGCTTCGGCAAAGTTGGCAAATAAAAGCGTGATCAGCAGCACCAGGAATACGATGCTATTATACGCCAGTGAGCCCTGGCTTTTTTCTCCGGAGGCAACCCATACACACACCAGCAGCATCACGACGGTGCAGATTTCTACTGCAAACATCACCGGGTTGCGGTAAAGTGTGCGTGGGTTAAGTTTATATACAGACTGGCGAAGCGCCACCTGCAGCATTGCGGGTTGAAACAATTTATTTTTAGAATGCTTTGTCATGGTAATTGATCTTGAATGTTTATGCTTAAAGGCCACTGCGGATTGTCAGAGACCCTGAGTGTTTATTGTACGCCAAAATATTCTGCTATCGGCCCCAGCGCCAGCGCCGGAAAAAAGGATAGAGCGGCAATGATAAAAATGACGGCCAGTACCATAATACCAAAAGTGGCGGTATCCGTTTGCAGGGTGCCCGCGCCGGCCGGCACGTATTTCTTTTTTGCGAGGATGCCGGCAATGGCTACCGGACCAATGATGGGCAGAAACCTCCCAAGCAACATGACTACGCCGCAGGCAATATTCCAGAAGGGGGTGTTATCGCCCAGGCCTTCAAAACCACTTCCGTTGTTGGCGGCAGAAGAAGTAAACTCGTACAGCATTTCGCTGAAGCCGTGGCTGCCGGGGTTATTTAACCAGGCAGCATAACGGGCAGGGTCATGCGCATACAGATGTGCTGCAATAGCGGTGCCCACCAATATCAGCAGCGGATGCAGCAGGGCTATGATGGAGGCTATCTTTATTTCCCTGGCTTCAATTTTTCTGCCCATAAATTCAGGCGTTCTGCCTACCATCAGCCCGCTGATAAATACAGCAATGATGATGAAAACAAAAAAGTTCAGGAAACCAACGCCTACGCCGCCATAGAAGCAGTTCACCATCATGCCCAGCATGGCAAACATGCCGGTGAGCGGTGTAAAACTATCATGCATAGCATTTACTGAACCGTTAGAGGTAACGGTAGTACTGATCCCCCAAAAGGCAGAAGCGGCTGCACCAAAGCGGGTTTCTTTTCCTTCCATACTGCCTGCGGCCTGTTGAATGCCCAGCGTATTGATGGCAGGGTTGCCCTTCATTTCATAGTAGACGGAGGGAAGCAGGAATAAAAGAAAACCCGTCATCATGACGGCCAGTATCATAAAGGCAAATTTCTTTCTCCTGATCATATAACCCAGGGCAATGATCAACGCCATTGGTATCAACAGTATGGAAACGTTTTCAACAATATTGGTAAAGTAACTTGGGTTCTCCAGCGGGTGGGCGCTGTTAACCCCAAAGAATCCACCGCCGTTGGTGCCCAGTTGCTTAATGGCTACCATGGCGGCGGCCGGCCCGCGGGATACCTGCACCGTATCTCCCTGCAGGCTGATGAAATGGTCCTTGCCTTCAAAATTCATGGGCGTACCACTAAAGACCAGCAGGGTGGCTACCAGGAGCGATAAAGGAAGCAATATCCTTGTACAGGACTTTACAAAAAAGACGTAAAAATTACCCGGCTTATCATTTGTCTTTTGCTGAAAAGTTTTGAAAACAATGATGCAGGCAGCCATGCCCGTGCCCGCACTTACAAACTGGAAAAACATAAGCAGTAGCTGCCCCAGGTAAGAGACCCCGCTTTCTCCTGAATAATGTTGCAGGTTAGTGTTGGAGATAAAACTAATGGACGTATTAAACGCAAGATCCGCCGTCATGGACGGGTTGCCATCAGGGTTAAGGGGCAGCCAGCCCATATTCATCAGCACTAACATAGAAAGCAAAAACCAGCTGGCATTGATCACCAGCATGGCCAGCATGCTTTGCTGCCAGGTCATACCCGTTTGCGGTTGTATGCCCGCCAGCCTGTAGATAAATTTATCAAGCGGGTTAAAGACAATGTCTGCCCATGTGCGTTCTGCATTGTATACTTTGGCCATATAGCGGCCCAACGGAATAGATAGCAGCACTATCAACAAAAAGATGGCAATAATGCCAGTGAGTTCAGTGTTCATCATCAGAATTTTTCAGGGTGAAGGAGTACATAACAGAGGTAAACAAATAAAAGGATCGATAAAATGAATAAGGGTAGCATGTGTTTGTTGTTTTGTTCATTAACTGCGATTGTCTTCAGATCTCATCAAAAAAACGGATAGCGCGTGCAAAGAGGCCAAAGCCTGCAAATCCGGCAATAATTAAAATGAGGGCTAACATGGTTGTTTGTTTGTAATGAATAATAACGTTGCATAACGGGCAGCCCGTTGCCAAACACATGCCGGCAGAGAGCAGACAGGGCACTACCGGCTGCAATGCCTGCCAGGCGTGCATTGCAGCGTGCAGGGCATTTACCACATCAGCAAACGGGCATAAAAAAACCTTCTCATTTTGAGAAGGTTCTTATCATTTTGATAGCATCATTCGTGCAACTGGTAATCGTCAATTTTGCGGTAGAGCGTGGCCAGCCCGATATTCAGCAGGCGGGCGGCTTCGGCCTTGTTATACTTTGTATGGTTGAGCACCCGCTGTATGTGCAGCTTCTCGGCGCTGTGCAGGTCAAAGGCAGACAATGTTTGCGTGTTGTCAGGGGGTAGCTCACGCAGCTCTGCAGGCAGGTGCGCAATGGTAAGCGTTGCCCCGTTGGCTACTATCATGGCGCGTTCAATGCAGTTTTTCAGTTCCCTGATATTTCCCTTCCACGGATACTGCTGTAACCGCTCCATGAATTCAGCGCCGGCTTCCGGTACCGGCACATTTATCTTTTCCGCAAAAAATGCAATAAAGAATTTGGCGAGCAGCGGAATATCCTGTTTACGCTCCCTGAGTGCGGGGAGTTTGATGCTGTACACATTGAGCCGGTAAAAAAGGTCTTCACGAAACCTGCCTTCCGCCGCTTCCTTATGAAGATCGCGGTTGGTGGCAGCGATAAACCGAACATCTACGCGCGTAGTTTTTGTTTCACCCAGTTTTATAAATTCATTGGTTTCAAGCACGCGTAATAATTTGCTCTGCAACTCCAGTGGCATTTCACCAATTTCATCCAGGAAGAGACTTCCCTTGTCTGCTTCTTCAATTAGGCCCTTTTTGTCTTTCACGGCGGAAGTGAAGGCGCCTGCCTTGTAACCAAAGATTTCGCTTTCCAGCAATTCTTTACTGAAAGAGCTGCAGTTGATGGCAACAAAGGGTTGCAGTGATCGCGGACTGGCATTGTGTATTGCCTGCGCAAATACTTCTTTCCCGGTACCGGTTTCTCCCAGCAAGAGCACGGTGGTGGTATTAGGTGCTACAATGGTGGCCAGCTGAATGGCTTCCTTTAGCAACGGAGAGCTGCCGAGTACATTGCTGAAATCGTATTTTTTGCCTACCCGCTCTTCCAGCCGGGCAATTTTTTCTTTCAGTTGTCTTTTCTCTACTGCCTGTTGCAGCAGCGGCAGAATACGTGCATTATCATCTCCCTTGGTTATATAATTAAAAGCGCCGTTTTGAATGGCTTCCACACCGTCTGGTATATTACCAAAAGCAGTCAGGAGGATAATTTCTATGGCGGGAAATTTTTCCTTGACGGTTTTGGTAAAGTCGATGCCGTTGCCATCGGGCAATTTAACATCACACAAAACCACGTCTACCCATTCTTTCTCCAGCGTTTTTGTGGCCGCTTTCAGTGTAGCTGCTTCCAGCACGCGGTATCCTTCCAGCGTAATAATTCTTTTCAGCAGAGACCGCAGCTTCTCTTCGTCGTCAATAATGAGTATGGTAGATTTCATGTTCAAATAATAATGAGCAAAGCTATGGTAAAACCTTGTGGCATAGAATGGATGCAATCAGCACGGGATGAATGCCAAAGCGTACACGCAAAAGCTAAGCATTTTAAAGCCTTCTGAATAAGCTAACGTACACGTATAACCGCTTTTACAGACAACAATTATTTCATCCACTTGCTTTGCGGCCGCCGCAGCGTTTTCCTCCAAAAGAATTTCGGCCAATTGCCTTTCAAGGGTTTCTACTTACACAAATTTGCTAAAAACATGTAGAAAAGCTTGCATTCTTTGGTTATTATGAGTTTCTTGGGTAACAATTTTGCCCAATATCCCCTGTTCCGCATGAAAAACCTCTTACTGATTGCCTTTTGCGCATTGGCTTGCGTTCAGGCCAAACCACAGTCTGCCGCGGCCACCTGGTCTGTCAGGTTCTCTGATGCCATCATCAGTCGCTGGCCGGGTACTATCAATTCAATGACGGGCAAGGGCTGGGAATACTCCAACACTATCATCACGCACGGCATAGAAAAAGTCTATAATAATGTACCTACGCCAGCCTATCTTACCTATATCAGGAATTATGTAGATGCCTATGTAAACAGCAGCGGCACCATTAGTGCAAGTCTTGTTAGCCTCGACAGGGTGCATCCGGGTATCACCTGTCTTTTTTTGTACGAAAAACTAAAGAGCAATTCCGCAGACTCATTGCGCTACCGTACAGCGGCCAATACGTTAAGAAACCTGCTGGTGGGTGCAGGCGCCAGTTATTCTAAAACAAGCAACGGTATCCTCTGGCATAAACTATCGGGCTATAACAATATTGTGATGCTGGATGGTATTTACATGGCGCATCCCTTCCTTGTAAAGTATGGCAGATTGTTTAACGACAATGCCGCTATTGACACCGCCGTAAACCAGGCGCTTTTTGTGTACGGGCAATTGTATGATAACAGTACTCATCTGATAAAGCATGCCTGGACTTCTACGCCCGCCGCTTACCCTGCGTGGGCCAATGCAAGTACGGGTAACTCCAGCGAGGTATGGTCAAGGGCCATGGGCTGGTACATGATGGCACTGGTAGATATTTTGAAATACCTGCCGCCAACACACCCTAAACGCGCCAGCCTCATTACTGCACTGGGTAATCTTGCCATCGGTATAAAAAATTACCAGGACGCCACTACCGGTCTCTGGTACCAGGTGGTAGATAAAGGTGTGGGACATACCGGCTATACCAGCGCTAATTATATTGAGTCTTCCGGCAGCGCCATGTTTATTTATGCATTGAAGACGGCTGCAGACAGCGGCTGGATATCTTCCGCCACTTACCTTCCGGTAGCGCAAGCGGGGTGGACGGGTTTACAAAACCTTGAAATTACCAACTATAGCGACAGCAAACCACAGATCAACAATTTTGCACCGGCCATGAGTTATCAAAATGATTACAACGGCTATGTGTCTATACTGCCGGTGGATTGTCCATCTACGCTTAACCCTCACGGTTATGCCGCTGTAATGATGGCGGCCAGTGTAATGGAATTTCCGTTGATAACGCTGCCTGTACATTTCAGCCGTTTTACGGCAACCAGTCTTGCGGGCGCCAACCTGCTACACTGGCAGAATGAAGATGATGCGGCCACAAGTAGTTACAATGTACAACGTTCCGCAACCGCCAGTGATTTTCAGACGTTATCAACAGTACCGGCTGATGGGTCTGGCAATTACAGCTTTACAGACCAGCAACCCCTTGCCAGCAACTATAATTATTACCGCATACAGGCCCTGTCAAAAGACGAACGGGTAGTCAACAGCACAATCGTTGCCGTAAAAAATGGGTCGCCCGCAACTGCCTCGTTAAAAGTAATTCCCAATAGCGGCAGAAACATTACTGTAATAGTCACTGGCCTGCGGCCCGGCCATTACCAGTGCCGTGTTGTAAACAGTAACGGAAGCCTTTTGCAACAGCAGCAGATTCATGCTACCAATACATCGGTTACCTATTCGCTTCACTTACAAAAGCCGACAACCGCGGGCGTCTACATTGTTCAATTAGCAGCACCGGGCTTCCAGTTGACCTGCAGCTTTATGCTGCAGTAAGGTGTTGATAAAGAATGTGCAGTCTATTGAACCCATAGCACATAGCCTTTTTTAACTACTCAGCGGCCACTGTGGATAATAATCCCCTACATATTTCGTTTAGGTACGTATAAGTATATTCTCGTATTGAGATAATACTTTTATGAAGTCCAATCCATGCATACCTGTAAACACTACCTAAACGCAGTATTGGCCCTCGGCCTATTGCTACCCTCAACTGCAGTAAAAGCGCAGATCTGCCAGCACCCCACTGACAGCATTTATGCACTTTCCACCACGGGTACTATTTATTCCGTGAGTGTTACCAATGCACAGCTGGGCGCGGTTATACCAGCCTCCAGCAGCACCCTTACCACGTCGTCTAACGGACTTGGCTACAGTTCATTAAATGGTAAGTTCTATTACTTTAATAAAGTAGGTACCGGCGCTGCCCCCAGCCCGCAATTTGTTTCTTACGACCGGGCTACCAGCACCCTTGCCATATTACCCTCGCCGCCTGCAAGCATCACTTCTACCCAAAAAATACGTTCGGGTTGTGTAAATCATCTTGGTGCAGGCTATTATACCATTAATCCCATTTACAACGCCACTACGCCGGCGTTGTATTTTTACAGTATTGCCACCACCAGTTGGTCTACCATTACTACCTCGTTTGTAAACCCGGCTTCTGTATCGTTGAACAGCACGTTTAACAGCCTTAATTCTGGCGATATGGCGTTTGATGGATCCGGCAACTTGTGGATACTGGCATCCAACGCCAGCACCTATGCATTGTATAAGATTGCTGCACCGGTGCCCACCTCGCCGGTGGGCAGCGTTACGGCTATACAGGTAGTAGCGCCCACCCCAACACCCGCCGGGGTTAGCATTACCGGCCTTGCCTTTAACGCCGCCGGCGAATTGTACTTGAGCACCGGTACCGGCAACAACCTTTTGTATAAAATGACCAGCTCCGGCTACGGGCTGCTATTGGTGGGCACACTGCCGATAAATGATGTGGGCGCAGATCTTACGGCCTGCAGCGCACCGCTCTTTGTATTACCCACTGCTGCACTGCTCGGCTTTACGGCTTCCCTGCAAAATAATAGTGTTGCTATAACATGGACGGCTATTGATGATGCCTCCATTACAGGTTACATCATTGAAACAAGTACTGACGCCGAGCACTGGACGGCACTTGCCGCGGTAGACAAAAACCAGTTTGCGGCGGGCAACAATACGGCATACCATTATACAGATCGTAGTTACCATACGGGCAGAAAATATTACCGCGTGCTGCAGCTCGGTGCCGATGGTAAGAAAACGTATTCTGCCACCAGGATGGTCAATGCCAACGGAAGCGTGCTGCCCGGCATTGCACCCAACCCCGCCAGTAATACCATCACCCTCTACAATACCGCACCCAATGAGCAATACCTCGCACAGTTGTTTGATCATACCGGTCGACTGCTGATCACGCGCAAGTTCAATGCCCTGCAACAACAGGTAGATATCAGCCAGCTGCCAAAAGGCGCCTATGTGTTACGTTTATACGCTGTGGGTACCGGCCAGGCCAGCAGTCATCCGTTCATCAAAGTGCAATAAG
>DATJGC010000242.1:0-9903 GCA_035495345.1 Chitinophagaceae bacterium
CTCATTGACAATCCCGTACAGCCCAGCACCTCGCCCGTTAATAATTATACGCAGGGCGTAGACAGTGGTGGGGTGGCCTTTGGCGCTTCCTGGATTGATGCTAAACTGCCCGACCCGGTAGACCCGCCACCTCCTGCGGCATCCATACGCACACCGCTCAATAACAATAGAACCAATAATTCTTTTAAACCCTGGTGGATGGGGCAAATCATCAACCAGCGCACGCATATACTGGAGAAAATAACCCTGTTCTGGGCCAATCATTTTGGTACCGATACTGCCAATAACAACCGGCCAAAAGCCATCTATCAGCATTATAAAATATTGCGCACCTACGGGCTTACCAATTTCAAAGACTTACTGAAACAGGTAACCATTGACCCGCACATGCTGTATTTTCTCAGTGGCAACAACAGCAGCAAACCAACGCCCAATGAAAATTATGCGCGTGAACTGCAGGAATTATTTACCGTAGGCAAGGGACCAGACTCTCACTACACAGAAGATGATGTAAAAGCGGCGGCAAAAGTGCTGAGCGGATGGCAGGTGCCGGCGCAAAGCAGCACGGATGGTACGTATACGAGCGTCTTTACCCCATCGCGCCATGATACAACGGTAAAAACATTCAGCAGTTTTTATGGTACGCCGCCCAATAACGTAATACAGCCCAACGGTATCAATGAAGTAGATGATCTGCTTACGATGATCCTTAAAACCAATGAGTGTGCAAAATACATTGTACGCAGGCTGTACACCTGGTTTGTGTATTACAAGATAACACCCGAGATAGAAGCCAATGTAATAACACCGCTGGCATCCGTATTCAGGGATAGCAATTACAGTATCCCTGCGGTATTAAAAGCGCTCTTTAAAAGCGAACATTTCTTTGACCCCTTTAATTACGGCGGCATCATCAAGAGCCCGGTGGATCTTTATGCCGGATTGGTGCGTGAGTGTGGTATTACCCTGGCGGCCGCGCCGGTGGATATTATGTACAGTCACTGGAAATTTTTCTCAGACCGTTGCAGCGGTGAGGGCCAGTCGTTAGGAGACCCGCCCAATGTGGCAGGCTGGCCGGCTTATTATGTGGCAGAAACCAAGTTTTATGAAACCTGGATGTCTCCTGCCACCATACAAACAAAGGCGCGCAACCTGCAGGCCTACTCATCCAAGAACGGTTTTAAGATTGGTTCATTAACCCTCAAAATAGATGCAGCCGCGTTTCTAAAACAGTTTACAGTAAGTGAAGGCGGCAACGCGGATACGGTGATAGAAAAGTTTAACCGCTATCTGTTACCGATGGATTTAACTCCTACGCAGATTGCTTTTCTGAAAGGGAAGCTGGTGCCACCCGGAGAACCGGATAGTTACTGGACCGGTCAGTGGAACAATTATCTCACCAGTCCGGCCACCAATATGGCGGTAGCAGCCATTTTGCAAGACATTGTTATCTACATCACAGGGCTTGCAGAATACTACCTCTATTAATTTATCCGCCTTCAAAATTAATGTACATGAAACGCAGAAAATTTTTACAAACAGCGCCGGCCTTCTCCCTGCCCTTTCTTATCAAGGGATTCCCGGTACAGGCAATGACGAAGAGCCCGCTATTGCAATTGCTGGGGCAGCAATCATTGTTGAATGGAAGGGTGCTGGTGCTGATACAGCTGAATGGTGGTAATGATGGCATCAATACCGTAATACCGGTTGACCAATACGCAATGTTGTCTGTTGCGCGGCCCAATATATTAATTCCTGAAAACAAGGTATTATCGCTCAATAATGTAAATGGCATGGGCCTGCATCCGGGCATGACGGAGATGAGAAATATGTACAATAACGGGCAGCTGCACATTGTACGTGATGTAAGTTATCCCAACCCCAGCTTCTCTCATTTCAGGGCCACCGATATCTGGCTTACCGGTGCAGATGCGCAAAACAATCAATACCTCACTACCGGCTGGCTGGGCAGGGCTATAGATGAACAATACCCGGGTTATCCAGACACGCTGCCTACAACGCATCCGTTGGCGGTGCAGCTGGGTTCACAGGCATCCAGCATGTTACAGACCAGTGAAACAAATGCAGCCTTCACCGTAATTGATCCTGCTTCCTTTTATGATTTTGTGGATGGGGTAGTACCTGCTATGCCAGACACACCGTATGGCAATGAACTTACTTTCATACGCAAGCTGCAGCACCAGACAGATCAATATGCCACGCTGGTGTCTGGCATTTACAAGAAGGGTGTAAACAAAGCCAACTATGCTACTGCAAGCTCTCTGGGTAAACAACTGGGTATTATTGCAAAGCTTATCAGCGGTGGTTTGCAAACACCCATCTATGTGGTAAACCATCCTAATAGTTTTGATACGCACAATAACCAGGTAGATCCTAACGACAGTACCCATACCACCGGTTCTCATAACAACTCATTGTCTTTATTATCAAAGGCAATTGATCTTTTTCAGCAGGACCTTATGCTGCTGGGGCTGCAAGACAGGGTAACCGGTATGACCTTCACCGAGTTTGGAAGAAGGGTTGCGCAAAACGGCACTTCTGGTACAGACCATGGTACGGCTACGCCCATGTTCTTTTTTGGTGCCAAGGTAAACCCGGCCGTAAGCGGCGGCACTGCCAGCTTTACCACGGGTACCGCGCCCATCAACAACAATACACAGCTAAACCGGCAGTTCGATTTCAGGCAGGTATACTATACGGTGCTGAAAGACTGGTTTCAGCTCTCTGATGCTGACTTGCAGCAGGTATTGTTTCAGCAGTTTACACCCATGTCTATCTTTAACCAGACAGCATTGCCGGTAACACTGGTTTCGTTTACGGGCGATTGGAAATATGCCAAGGTATCACTGCAATGGGTAACCGATAAAGAAACAAATATTGATTATTACGAGATACAACGTTCTACAGACGGTGTTAGTTACAACAGCATTGGCAAAACCTCCGCGCTGAATATTACCAGCAGGCATACGTATGATTTTTATGATACCAACCTGCTCCAGGGTTTTTATTACTACCGGATAAAGGTGGTAGAAAAAACGGGCCAGTCTAAATACTCCAATGTATTACTGTTAAAAGATGCTCAGCAAATCATGGGTGTGCGGGTGAAGATATTGCCCAACCCCATTGAGAACTGGTTTATTACTTCTTTCCAGGATAAGGTTACCGGAATGATTACGGTACGCATGCTAGATTTGGGAGGCAAAGAAATCTGGAAGGGAGAGCAACAGGCCAATGATAGTTACAATCTTACCTTCAGCATCAACAAATCCATTGCAGCCGGGGTGTATGTAATGCAGGTGCGTGGAAAGGATTATGAGGCTTCACAAAAAGTACTGGTAAAATAAGATCATTTCTGCCTATACGAATAACCAGGGTTTGCGGTCTAACTGCAGCCCTTTTTTGTTGCTGGCAATGATTGTTTGCGGTAAAGCTTTACCTGATGGCTATGATCACGCGGGCCACATTACAATACCAGTTGCCGGTAGAGATGCTGCAGGGTTTCTTTTGCATCTGTACAAAGACCGGTATGCGTGCGCGAGGTTTGTACCACGGTACTGCGGGTAGCCGTTAGCCAGCGGAAACGGTCTGCAATAGACAGCCTGCCGATAGGCCCGCTGTCTTTGGTGGCAGCGCAGATTTTATCAAAAGCCTGCAGGTATTGTCCTATTTCAGGAACATCCAGCTCACAGGCAAAGGCTTTTATACGTTCTCCATCTAAATGATACAATACTTCCAGGAATTTTTTTTGCGGGCAGTACAGCACCACCCCCACGTTAAGAAATTCTTCACGCTCTACCCTCGGCACAATGCGCAGCACTGCGTATTCAAATAAGTATTTCTCTTGCATGCTGTGCTTCTTTTACAAAAATGGCTGAATTGGCTGCGCGCAGCGTTAAAAAGCGTACATAAGCCTCACGGTGCTGCTCATACGAAGTAAATGGTGCATCTACCAGCAGCCACTCATCCGGTACCATGGCCACAATAGAACGTATGCGGTCTTCCGTTAGTATTGATCTAAACTTTGCATCAGCCGCGGTTAAGGCAGCAGCGGCGGGTAGCAGCACATGGTCTTTTACATGGGTAAAGGGCCGCAGCGCCTGCGCCTCCCATTGCTGCCATGCATGGTGAAAATAAAGCGAGGCGCCATGATCTATCAGCCAAAGCTCTTTATGCCACAGCAGCATATTGGTATTGCGGAAGGTGCGGTCTACATTGGTAATGAGGCAATCCAGCCACACTACCTGCGATGCCAGCAGCGTGTCTACCTGGCTTACCGCGGGGTCATACGTAATGGAGCCGGATAAATAATGAAGGCCGATGTTTTTACCCGTACTGGCTTTTAGCAGATCCTGTATTTCTTCATCGGGCTCTGTTCTGCCAAAAGCATCATCCAGTTCAGCAAAAACAATTTCAGGTACCTTAAAACCCAGTGTACGCGCTATTTCTCCGCCAATCAGTTCTGCCACCAATGATTTTGGTGCCTGGCCCGCGCCGCGGAATTTAATAACGTAAAGAAAATCATCATCTGCTTCTGCAATGGCGGGCAGGGAGCCACCTTCGCGCAGGGGCGTTACGTAGCGTGTTACATGCACCGTTCTCAGGGGCGTTACCATTGCTTTTAACATGAAGCGTTTTACGGTACCGGTCATGGCAATACATTGCCACCGGCGTAGCGACAAAAATAGTATTATCTGCGTTTGAACCATTAATAATATAGAAGTAAAAGAGCTGCCGGGTGTCAATAGCAGGAAGGCGGTTTTATCAGCTGTTTATTTTACCTTCATCGTTTAATACCAGCTAGCAGCACCAACAGAAAAGAAATACTCATGATTATTGAACCGAGAATGCGCGGATTTATTTGCCTGACAGCCCATCCCAAAGGCTGCGAACAAAATGTACGTGAACAAATAGCCTATATTAAATCTAAGGGAACCATGGAAGGTGCAAAGAAAGTACTGGTGATTGGCGCTTCCACGGGGTTTGGACTTGCCTCACGCATAACCAGCGCCTTTGGCCTGCAAGCCGCTACCATTGGTGTTTTTTTTGAAAAGCCACCGGCCGAAAACAAAACCGCTTCTCCCGGCTGGTACAATACCGCTGCGTTTGAGAAATTTGCGAAGGAAGAGGGCCTCTATGCAAAAAGCATCAATGGGGATGCTTTCTCCAATGAAATAAAACAACAAACGATTGATCTTATAAAAGCGGATCTAGGACAGGTGGATATGGTTATTTACAGCCTGGCTTCTCCCGTAAGAACGCACCCCATAACCGGTGTTACACATCGTTCTGTTTTAAAACCCATTGGTGAACGATACCAAAATAAGACCGTTGATTTTCATACCGGGGTGGTATCCGATATTGCCATTGAGCCCTGCACGGAAGAAGATATTGCCAATACCGTTGCCGTAATGGGTGGCGAAGACTGGTCCATGTGGATGAAGGCGCTGAAAGACCAGAATCTGCTGGCACCGGGTGTGGTTACCGTGGCTTACTCGTATATTGGCCCTGCACTAACCGAGGCGGTCTACCGTAAGGGAACCATTGGTAGGGCAAAAGACAACCTGGAAGCCACCGCCTTTTCCATCACGGAAGATTTAAAAGCAATCGGCGGCAAAGCCTATGTTTCCGTAAACAAGGCGCTGGTTACGCAGGCAAGTTCTGCCATACCGGTTATTCCCCTGTATATTTCGCTGCTGTTTAAAATCATGAAAGAGAAAGGACTGCACGAAGGTTGTATAGAACAGATACAGCGACTGTACAAAGATCGTTTATACATGAACGGTACAGTGCCCGTGGATGAACAGGGAAGAATACGCATAGATGATTGGGAACTGCGTGAAGATGTGCAGGCTGCGGTAGAAACCCTGTGGAAAGAAGCCAGCACGGCAAATCTTGCTGCTATCGGAGACCTTGAAGGCTATCGTACCGACTTTTATAAATTATTCGGCTTTAAAACAGCCAATGTAGATTATGCGCAGGATGTAAATGAGCAGCTGCCCATTCCCAGCCTTTCATAATTTTTTCAATTACTAAGGTCACCAGGTGTGTTACACCGGTTTATTTTCATGCTGCTCACCAGGTAGTTTTTAACCCAATTTCTTTTGCACTTTGGGGTAGCCTTTCATTTCATTGCAGCAAATAGCAAGTGCATTGGCCTCATAAGTCATTTAGTTTGTGAAGCGCAGGATGCCATGCCAGTGATTGTTACTGATGGCATCCATTTTCTCGCGCAGTTGTTGCCGTAAAGATGCGCGCCCCTGGCCAGCGAGGTGGCGGAGGCCGGCGTGAGAAGGAGTTTCAATGGAGGCCTGTTCTTCTTCATTCCGCAATGCCTCACAGACGTACACATTGTCTTTTACTACTTCCTGCAGCGCTGCGATACATTCTGCGGCGCTGCTTTTTTTTGTGAGATAGCCCAGCGCACCAGCGGCCAGCATATGCCGCGCAAAATCAGCATCTGTATCAGCAGAAATAGTTACTACCGCTGTGCCCGGCTGAGAAAGTACGCTGCGGGTAAGTGCCAGCGCAGCCAGTGGATCATTACTGCCATCCACCACAATAATATCCGGGCGTTGCGTGGCGGCAATGGTACTGGCGGCAAAGGTATCCGCGCAAACGGCCAGTAGTTGAAACTGTCGGTGAGCAAGCAGCATTTTTGCAAAAGTGCTGCGGTAGAGTTTGTGGTCGGAAGCAATCAGGACGCTGGTCATGGTATTGGCTTTTAGCAACTGCAAATTCTGTCATCTGCCGGCCAATAACAATAGTTACCTGTATGAAATGACTGTAGCGAATTAATAGCGGAGTAGTAAGTATTTACACTTATAACCCCTTGATGCCGCTGTAGGCTACGGGCCAACGCCGGGATACAGTATTCCCTACATTAATAATATGGCGCCCCTATTACCGGCTGAAAGTTGAAACGCTGTTGAAAATATAACGCCCGCGTGTTTACGCTGTAATTGCTTTTATAGCAATTTCTTTCATTAGTTTTTGTAACGAAAAGATAGTACCAATGAATGCTTTAATTAATTGTAAGAGATTTCCCCTAGCTGCATTTCATTGAAGTGAACCTATTATTGTCGTTCGGCAACGTTTACCATTTTTCGAAAAAATTAAATGGAATTTTAACGCGTATAAATTTATATTTCATTGAATCAACTTAAATTGATATTGCATATTAATTGCACTTTCACCAACCCCGCATAATGGCGCTTGCATTGATCTAACGTCAATGCCTATAGCATTTGGCTTACTACGGCTTATCAGAGTCGTTCACCGGCCTGCCATTCTTCCATTTCAGTTTTTACTTCTAATAATTATTGACACCTAAAAATTTCCGCCTCGTTTATGAAATCAGTTAATTTTTACGCTTTAACATGTTTTGTTGCCCTCCTGCTTGCCTGTAACTTTTCCTATGCGCAGAAATGCGCTACCCCGGGCAAAGACGGCAGTGGCTCTATTGCCGGTATCGTAAATACCTATTTTCCGGGTACAGCCAGTATCAGTGCGGGCGTCACCAGCATTACCATTGGCGCCGGCCTGGGTGCCAGTACGCCCATCAGTACCGGCGATTTATTGTTGATAATACAGACGCAGGGTGCAGATGTACAGGGTACCAACAGCAATGTATATGGAGACAATGCTGCCAGTACGCCGGCCAACGGCTACCTCAGCACCAATCTTACGGCTGGTTTGTATGAATATGTAGTAGCCGCCGGCAATGTGGTGATTGGCGGCGGAACCTTAACCATACAGAGTGCTACCGTTAATGCCTACACGATAAGGAACAACAGCGGTGGCGCCACCCAGGGCCAGGCGCGTTACCAGGTGATACGTGTGCCGCAGTACAGTTCTGTGACGCTGAGTGCCAATCTTACACCCCTTGCATGGAACGGCAGTGTGGGCGGCGTCATCGCCATAGACGTGGCCGGTGTACTCACCTTTAACGGGTTTACCATTAATGCCAGCGGCAGTGGTTTTCGTGGCGGAGGCGGCCGGCAACTGGCCGGTGGCGCGGGTGGCACTGGTACAGACTACGTGAATGTGGCCAGCTCAAATTTTCATGGGTATAAGGCAGAAGGTTTTGCAGGAACGCCGCGGTACATCAACAATGCTGGCACCCTGCTGGATAATACCTTAGAAGGATATCCCAATGGCAGCACCGCCCGTGGTGCACCTGCCAATGCGGGTGGTGGCGCTACGGATGCTAATCCCACTTCAAATGATCAGAATTCTGGCGGAGGAGGTGGCGGCAACGGCGGAGCCGGTGGCAACGGTGGAAATGCCTGGAGCGCCAATTCAGCCATTGGTGGTTATGGCGGCAGCAGCTTTGCAGAAGTTGCCACCACGCGCCTTGTAATGGGCGGCGGTGGCGGATCAGGTAATACCAATGATGGTACCGGCACACCCGCCAGCGGCTTTGCGAGCAGCGGTGCAGCCGGGGGCGGACTTGTAATGGTACGCGCCGGCGCCGTAAGTGGAACGGGCACCATCAATGCAAATGGTGCCAATGCCAATAACACCGTATTGAATGATGGTTCTGGTGGCGGCGGCGCGGGTGGTTCTGTGTTGCTGCTTACCAGTTCTACAACAGGATTAAGCAGCATTACCGTAACCGCTCAAGGTGGTACCGGCGGAACAAACACAGGTGCCGGCGCATCTCACGGTCCGGGTGGCGGCGGCGGTGGCGGCGTTATTTATTGCAATGGCACGCTGAACGGTTCCAGTTCTGTGGCAGGGGGTGCTAATGGAACCACCAGTATATCGCCCGGTCCGGCGGCCTATGGCGCCACCGCTGGCAGCACCGGTATTCTGTTGCAAAATGTTACAGCACCGGCCAACAATATTGCAGGCGCTAATTGTATTGCGCCGCCCATTGCCAATAATATAGTGGCACCGGTAGAAAATAATTCTTACGGGCAAACAGCCATCCCTTCATTACTGGCCAGTGATGCCTATGGAAAAATTGCCAGCTACACCATTTCAGCCATTCCTACTGCAGCACAGGGTGTATTATACCTTTGCAGTGGCAGCTGTGTGGCGGTAACGGCCGGTCAGACCATACCCATTACGGATATCGACAAACTAAAGTTTGATCCCCTGGCTACATTCACCGGCACTGCTTCGTTTACTTACACCGCCAGCAATGCCAATGGCGTTACCAGCAATACGGCCATTTACAGTATACCGGTTAGAAATGAACCACCCTTGGCCAATAATATCATTGCAGGTGTTATAACCAATTCTGGCGGATTGCAGGCAATTCCTGCACTCACTGCTACAGATGCTGATGGCTCTATAGCATCTTATACTGTTACTAGCATACCGGTGGCGGGCACACAGGGTGTGCTTAGTTATTGTACAAACGGCAGTGCTCCCTGCTTTGGCGGCCGCACCAATATCACCGGTGTTACCAGCTTAACGCCTGCGCAGGCGGCCACTGTTGTGTTTACACCGGTAAGCAGTTTTGTGGGCAATATCAGCTTTACGTATACCGCAACAGACAATAGCAGCGTGGTGAGTCCTTCTGCTACTTATACCATACCTGTTAAGGGCAGTACTAACGTGCATGTACCACCGTATGCAGACAATTTAGTGGCACAGCAAATCAACAACACAGCAGGTGCAACTTTACTGCCACCACTGGCGGCACGTCCTTCTTTTGGCAGCATCACTACTTATACCATTGAAACCATTCCGCCGGCGGCACAGGGCAGCCTTACCTATTGTTCTAACGGAACAGAGCCCTGCACAGGTGCTGTTACACCCGTTACGGCGGGCCTGGCATTATCGCCCGCCAATATGTTAACGCTGAAGTTTACACCCAATACCAGCTTTGCCGGTACGGCCAGCTTTACTTATTCAGCTACTGATAATGTGTCT
>DATJGC010000243.1:0-8224 GCA_035495345.1 Chitinophagaceae bacterium
AGGATTGCCTCCGGGGCGATGGTTGTTCAAGCCCTTCGGGCTTGCATGTGCTAAATATTCCCGCAGCATTGCTCGCGCAGGATTGCATTTGGGGCGATGGCTTGTTCAAGCCCTCCGGGCTTGCATGTGCTAAACTTTCGCGCAGCAGAACGCAGCCCGAAATGCTGAAGCATCCAAACTGCTAGTCCAGTGTGCGACTCAGCCCGAAGGGCTATAACATCGATAACTGCAGGTGAAACCTGCGGGTGATGAAACCACCAATAAAACCAGAGAAAAATCCCCCAGGCTAACGAGGATAAAACAAGTCCGCCAAACGGGCAATGAGGCAGGGAACAGGTAGCTTAGTAAAACATTGTTTGACCAACTGCCATTAAATACTATGTCTTACTACCAGTTACTATACCATATCGTCTTTGCCACAAAATACCGCCGGCCAACCATCAATCCATTGCACGATACTGAACTGTATAAATATATCTGGGGCGTCACAAAAAACCTGGATAGCAAACTACACCGCATCAATGGCATAGAAGATCATATTCACCTGCTGGTGTCCATCCACCCCACGGTGCCTTTAAGTGAATACGTGAAAAAAGTAAAAGTGTCCAGTAACCTTTGGATGGAAGCGAGTGGTTTATTTCCAGCATTTACCAGCTGGCAAAACGAGTATGGCGCCTTTACACTCTCCCAATCAGGAAAAAACCGGGTGGCAGAATACATCAAAAACCAAAAAGCCCATCATAAAAAAGAAAAATTTTATGATGAGCTCCAACGCCTGCTGTTAGCAAATGAGATTTCTTTCGACAAAAAATTTTTATAGGTCTTTCATAGATTCCAGGATGCTGATCTGGCAGCGAGTAATCTATCCAATGATGCCCGCCAGCTCCAGGCTTTTCTTTTTCAGCTTGCGTATCTCCACGTCTTCAATAATCGGCTCTGGTGTTAAAATCAATGATGTATTGTTTTCTTTCCACCAATGGTTGTTCTTTAGTTCCGCAAAAGGAAGAACGCCTACCAGGTATTTCCGATCCTTGTCGGCATGCCACTCTTCAATCCATTCAAATCTTTCTTTGGGAATGTATTTCAGATCGTCGAAGCTCACATACACTTTCACAAAAAAATCAGTGGTTAAAATATTGGGCTGGTGGTGGTATAGTTTTTTGTATTCATACTTGTATTGGTAGCGCAGGGCAGACAGATCACTCAGCACCGCAGAAGCGGTAGGAAAGCTGCCAGCTCCTTTACCATAAAAGAACTGCTTGTCTGCAAAGGAGCTTTCAATTACAACGCCGTTGTATTCATTCTTTACAAAAGCCAGCGGATCATCGTGCTTTACAAACTGCGGCAATACAAAGGCAGCTACTTTTCCGTTTTGCAGTTTTTTTGCCTGTGCCACCAATTTTATATCGAAGTGTTTTTCTGTGGCCACCAGGGCATCGCTCAGCTGTATATGCTGGATACCGTTAAAAACGATATTGGCAGGGTTTTCTACGATGCCGTAGGCATGCGTGAGCAGTAGCGTCCATTTGTTTACCGCATCAAAACCTTCTACGTCCAGAACGGGGTCAGATTCTGCAAAGCCAAGCTGTTGCGCCAGTAATAGGGCTTTGTGAAAATCCAGCTTGTCTTCAAACATGCGGGTAAGAATGAAATTGGTAGACCCGTTTACAATGCCTTTGATGGAATGCAGTAAATCATTGTCGTAGTATTCTTCCAGGTTGCGGATTACCGGTATGGAAGCGCAGGCGGCGGCCTCATACAAAACAGACAGGCCTGTCTTGGTTTGCAGACCGAGTAATTCAGGCAGGTGCTCGGCCAGCATTTTCTTACTGGCGCTCACTACTTCCTTGCCGTTTTTTAAAGCGGTAGACACTATTTCATAAGCAGGGCCGCTTTCATTGATTACCTCAACAATCACATTTATCTCCGGATCGTTTAAAAGCAGATCGCGGTCTGTGGTAAACAGGCTATCGGGTGCATCTCTTTTTTTGCCAGGGTTTTTAATGCAGACTCTTTTTATACTGGCCTTTAGCGAAGGTGTCTGCTGTAATACTTTGTAAAGGCCCTCTCCCACTACACCAAATCCAAATAATCCAATTGTCAGTTGCTTGTGCGCGTCCATGTAAATATTTTAGCTGATGGCTGCCAGTGAAAAAGCACCGGCCCTGTGGTTTAATAAAAAGCTGGTTATACATTGTTCAATCTGTTCAAACTCCAGTAGAAAGCCATCATGTCCGTAACCGGAGTGAATAGAGATAAAGCTGGCGCCATGTATATGCGCAGCCAGCAGTTGCTGTTCTGCCAGCGGAAACAATATGTCTGAGCTGATGCCAATGACCAGCGTCTTTGCGGTAATTTGTTGCAAGGCATGCACCACGCTGTTTCTGTTTCTGCCTACATTGTGTGCATCCATTGCCTTGCTTAAAAAATAATAGCTAAAGGCATTAAATCTTTTTGCCAGTTTTTCTCCCTGGTAGCGCTGGTAAGATTCGCTCTTAAAATGCGATAATTTCTCCTGTTCCAGTTCTGCCTGTCCCTGCTCATAGGTTTCATAATTACGGTAAGAAAGCAAGGCAATACTGCGCGCTGCCTTCATGCCCTCCATACCGGCAGCATCACTCTTCTCCTGCCAGGTAGCGTCTGTTTCAATGGCCATACGCTGCGCGGCATTAAACGCAATGCCCCAGGCTGAATGTCTGGCGTTGGTGGCAATCGGGAAAATGAAATTAAAAAGTGATGGTTCCTCAACAGCCCATTCAAGCAGTTGTTGGCCGCCCATTGAACCACCGATACCGATATGAATGCGCGTAATACCCAATGCATCTTTCAATGCCTGGTAAGAGCGGGCCATATCTCTTGTGGTGAAGAAAGGAAAATCATGATAGTAAGGATGGCCGGTAGGAGGATTTTGATCCAGCGGACCGATACTGCCATAACAACTGCCTGGCATATTTACACAGACAATGAAATACACAGCCGGGTCAAACAATCTTCCTTCGCCAATCAGGCCCGTCCACCATTCCGCAGGGTCGCTGTTGGCGGTAAGCGCATGAAAGATCCATACCACGTTATCGCCCTGGCTGTTCAATGTGCCATGGGTGCTGTATGCAAGATGGTAGCTAGGCAGCACAGTGCCTGATTCAAGCGTAAATTCTTTTGTGTATGTAAATACCTTGTAGGCCAATGATTGTTGTGATTAGTAAGTACAGGCCAACCATTGGGGATTGTCCTCCATTGGTTGCCTGTACTCTTTTAATTAAATAGCGCAGTGCAGGAAGCATGCCTTCAACCGCGATGCTTATCAGGCCAGTGCCTTTGCAAATACTTTTTCAAAAGCCTGTTCAAAATCTGCCTTAATATCTTCTATATGTTCTATACCCACGCTGATGCGCACCTGGTTTGGTTCAACGCCAGAAGCTTTTTGTTCAGCCTCGCTCAGCTGTTCATGGGTAGTAGAGGCAGGGTGAATGGCCAGTGTTTTTGCATCGCCTACATTGGCAAGATGGCTCACCAGCTTTAATGAGTCTATGAACTTGCTGGCATTTTCTTTTCCGCCTTTTATACCAAAATTGAGAATACCGCCGAAGCCGTTGCTGAGGTATTTTTTTGCGAGCTCATGGTAGGGATTGCTTTTAAGGCCGGGATATACTACAAAATCTACCTGCGGATGTTGCTCAAGCCACTGCGCCAATGCCAATGCGTTCTGTGTATGCCGCTCTACCCTCAGGCTGAGTGTTTCGAGTCCTTGAAGTAACAGGAATGAATTAAAAGGACTAAGAGAAGCACCAAAATCACGCAGTCCTTCTACCCTTGCACGGATGGCAAACGCAATATTGGGCAGGCCCAGGGGATTGCCTTCACCAAAAATGTTCCAGAACTGCAGGCCATGGTAGCCCTCACTGGGTTCTGTAAACTGTGGAAATTTACCATTGCCCCAATTGTAATTGCCTGCATCAACAATCACACCGCCTATGGAGGTACCATGACCGCCAATCCATTTGGTGGCAGACTCTACTACAATATTGGCCCCCCATTCAATGGGTTTGCACAGGTAACCGCCGGTGCCAAAGGTATTGTCTACAATCAGAGGCAGATCATACTCTTTTGCCAATGCGGCAAACTTGGCAAAGTCAGGGATGTTCAAACGCGGGTTGCCAATGGTTTCAAGATAAATGGCCTTGGTATTTTTATCAATATGCTTAACAAAGCTTTCAACATCATCACCATCTGCAAAACGCGCTTCAATACCCAGTCTTTTAAAAGCTACTTTAAACTGGTTGTAGGTACCACCATAGAGATAAGTTGTGGTAACAAAATTATCGCCGGCCTGCATGATATTATTGAGTGCCAGAAATTGTGCTGCCTGCCCGCTGCCCGTAGCCAGCGCCGCCACACCGCCTTCCAATGCTGCCATGCGTTGCTCAAACACATCGGTGGTGGGGTTCATGATACGTGTATAGATATTGCCAAACGCTTTAAGTCCAAAAAGATTGGCAGCATGTTCTGAATTATCAAATGCATAAGAAGTGGTTTGATAAAGCGGAACGGCTCTTGATTTAGTGGTGGGGTCTACTTGTTGTCCTGCATGCAGTTGCAGGGTCTCAAAACGATGGCTCATAACATGAAGTTTAATGTTTAAAAAATAATTAGCATACTACCGAAACAAGAAGGAACAGTGCAGGTAAACAGGCCAAACCAGGCAGTACAACAGCAGGAGCAGCAGGAGAAGTAGATCTGAAATACATACAGTCTTCTTACTGTTATTTGCCGCCGCAAATGTAGCGTTGATTTAGTGCACACACCAAAAATTTGTACTGCAAACTTTGCAAAATACCCTCTTTGTGGCATACGTTACTTAACAGGAAAGCGCTGGCAAAACAGGAAGTGGAGAAAGGGCTTCGCATAAAAAAACCCATCCGTAAATCAGATGAGCATTCAATAAACCCTTGTGAGGAGAAGCTGTAATCTGACTTATCTTTCCCCGCTGTTGCCGGGCTGGAATTAGCACCTTCTCAATTTACATTGTTGGTTGCCAAGGCTTCACAGGGCCATATCCCTCTGCCTTTCTTGATAAGTATTGTAAAGAACTGGCGCAAAGGTAATATTACGGCCAAACATGGCAAATTTTTTTGTTTCAGGCCGATGCGATAGCTATTGACATGCATAGCTTCATCATTCACTTTAAAATGTCTTCAGCGACCTGCGTTTATTTTCTAATGATTAACAAACGGTGGCCCAACCCTTTTTTTTGTACCGCGTATCTATTTACACAATTGCATTGTACAAGCAGTTAAACAGGTTGTCTACCTGTACAGATTTACAACAGCGGTTTCGTTAATCGTCTGTTACCAGTATAATGGGCCCCGGCAACCTGCCAAGGATACTGCCCATGCATTAAAGGAATAAATAAAAAAACATACACATGAAAACAAAGATTCAGTGGCTGCCGCTGGCCAGTGGCATTGCCATGGCTGCCTGCCTGTTGATTGCCTGCAGCAAAGAAAACTCGCTCTCAGTAGCTACCCCTGCAGGCGCCTCCCAGCTATCCGTTTATATGATGGATGATCCCGTTCCTTTTACCAAAGTGCTCATAGACATTAAACAGGTGGCCGTAAAAATAGACACCGCCGGCCATCGCTCAGATGATGACGACAACCACCAGTGGAATGAAGACTACCGCGGTTGCAAAAACGGTAATTCCACCATTTGGGATACACTGAACATCAAACCCGGTGTGTATGACCTGTTGCAGCTCCGCAACGGTACTGATACCCTGCTGGCCTCTGGTGCTATCCCCAACGGAAAAGTATTACAGGTAAGGATAACCCTGGGTACCAATAACAGCGTGTATACAGACAGTGTTACCAGCCATCCGCTGGTGATTGCAGGCGCAAGAAATTATTTTGACATCAATGTTCGCAGGGATGATCTTGCTACGCTCACCAATACACAGCTGGCGCTCTGGTTCGATTTTAACCTTGCCCGTTCTATTTTTTATGCCAACAATACTTACTGGCTGAAACCAGAACTGAAACCATTTAACGACCGCAAAAAAGCTAAATTGGAAGGAAGAGTACTGCCAGAACGCGGCGCAGCTTATATCACCGTGTACAATGCCACAGATACACTCTATGCATTGCCCTGGGGCAACGGTTACTACCAGGTACGCGGCATCAACGCTGGCACCTATTCGCTCTTCTTCAAGGGCCGCAATGGCTACAAAGACAGCACCGTCAGCAATATTAGCGTAAGTGGCAATGGTACCACCAAGGTGCCCACCGTTACGCTCATCAAATAAGTACGCCTGGCCCATTAATAGGGCCGCAGCATGCACGCCCCGGCTTACACATTTTTTGGAGGCGAAGGCTAAGAACAATAGCAGAGACCGGCCCCTGGCCGGTTTCTTTGTTTTAATGCCCCCACCGCAACTAAAAGGCTTTGCTTTTGTTCTTATCTTAGCTAACAATTATAGCAAAATTTCCAAGATTTCATAAAGCATATGGCAATAAAGAAGCAGGCAGCGGCTGAAACAGTGGCTGAAGAACAGGAATTTATAGAGGTTTACGGCGCAAGGGAGCACAATCTTAAGAATATTGACATCAGCATCCCCAAAAATAAACTGGTTGTTTTTACAGGCGTAAGCGGCAGCGGCAAATCTTCGCTTGCTTTTGATACCATCTATAACGAAGGCCAGCGCCGGTACATGGAGAGCTTCAGCGCCTACGCGCGCCAGTTTATTGGTGATATGGAAAGGCCGGATGTAGATAAAATCACTGGTCTCTCCCCCGTTATCTCCATAGAACAGAAGACCACCAATAAAAACCCCCGTTCTACTGTAGGCACCATCACAGAAATTTATGATTTCATGCGCCTTTTGTATGCGCGCGTGGGTGAAGCCTATAGCTATAATACGGGCAAGAAGATGGTCAAGTTCAGTGAAGAAGAAATTGCAGAAAATATCTTCAGCAAGTTCAAAAACAAAAAGATTACGCTACTGGCACCACTGGTGCGCGGACGCAAGGGCCATTACCGCGAACTGTTTGAAGACATCCGGAAAAAAGGATTTGTAAAAGCGCGCATAGACGGAGAAGTAAAAGACCTGGTGCCCAAGATGCAGGTAGACAGGTACAAGATTCACGATATTGAAGTAGTGGTAGACCGCATGGCTGTTACCGCAGACATGCAGGTACGCGTAAGCCAAAGCATCCAGAAAACATTGCAGATAGGAAAAGACCTCATGTTCCTGTTGATTAATGATGATAACAAGATTGTTCAGTACAGCAAGCAGCTGATGTGCGAAGACACGGGGCTCAGCTATGAAGAACCATCGCCCAATGCCTTCTCTTTTAACTCGCCCTATGGCGCCTGCCCGGCCTGTAAAGGACTGGGTACCGTTTACCAGGTAGACATGAGCGCCGTATTGCCTGATCTAAGCAAGAGCATCAACGAAGGCGGTATTGCACCGCTAGGCGAAGAACGCGAAGCCCATGTGTTTAAACAGGTACAACAGATTGCACGCAAAAATAAAATCAGCCTCGATAAACCGCTGAGCAGCCTCTCCGAAAAAGCCATGAACATATTGTTGTATGGCAATGAAGAAGCAACCGGCAAAGACAGTGTGTTTGACTTTGACACCACAGACGGCAGTGTGTACGGAACCGAGTTTGAAGGCGTGGTAACGATGCTTCGCCGCTGGTTTGCCGCCAACAGCAGTGAGGCATTAAGAGATTGGGTAGAACAATTTATGGAGTTGAAAAAATGCGATACCTGCAATGGTACGCGGCTGAAGAAAGAAAGCCTCTGGTTTAAGGTAGATGGAAAAAATATTGCCGAGCTCAGCGAAATGAACCTTGATAAATTCATGGCCTGGCTGGAAGGCATTGAAAAAAGAATTTCCAACAAACAAAACGCCATAGCCAAAGATGTGCTCAAAGAAATACGCGAACGTCTTCAGTTTTTGCTGGATGTAGGCCTCAGCTATCTTACCGTAAACCGTTCTTCAAAAACATTAAGCGGCGGAGAATCACAACGCATCAGGTTGGCTACACAGATAGGATCTCAGTTACAGGGCATCACCTATATCCTGGATGAACCTTCCATCGGTTTACACCAGCGCGATAATCACCGGCTGATTACCGCCCTTAAAAATCTCCGTAACCTGGGCAACAGCGTACTGGTGGTAGAACACGATAAAGACATCATGCTGGCCTCTGATCACCTGATA
>DATJGC010000244.1:0-4387 GCA_035495345.1 Chitinophagaceae bacterium
GTTCTATAACATTAAAGACGACGCTGGTGTAAGAAAGCCCTACCCCGCTGTAGGCAGAAGCCAGCTGGCCGAACAAGTGCCCGCAGTAAAGAAAAAATTTTTACGGTATAAAGATTATGCAACAGCCAGTGTTGATGACATTATAAACGCCAAAACAAAGGCCAACGGGCAGGTTTTTACTTGTTATGAAACCCGCAGCTGCTGGTTTGAAAACCGCGGCAAGGGCGTCTTTGTGCAACAGGTGTTACCGGTAGCGGCACAGTTTGCCCCGGTGAATGCCATCATTGCAGCAGACATAGATGGAGACGGTATAAAAGACCTGGTGCTGGCGGGCAATGAATACCAGGCAGATGTTATGACGGGCCGTTACGATGCGTCTTACGGGCTTTTATTAAAAGGAAGCAGTAATGGAAGGTTTACAGCAATACCCATGGCAGGTTCCGGACTGGCGCTGCGCGGAGACATCAGGAGTATGCTATGGCTGCCCGGCGCTAGGGGTCAACAATATTTAATAGCCGCCGCCAACAGCGATAGCCTGCAGGTATACAAACTCAACCAGGCAAAAAGATAATGAAGGCGCATTCCCGAGCGCTTCACCAACTCCTTACCAAGTAAATTATAGGCTAGGCCACAGGCTTCATGGCCAGCAATTGTTCACTGGCGTATTCAAGCGCCTGTACGGGTGAATTGAAGGAGATTGCTTTTTGATCTTTGTCGGTGAACAGGATGCCTGCGGGCGTCACTGCCGGATCAGCAAGGTAATAGCTTGCAGTAAAATATTCGGTCGGTTCTGCCCCGGGCAGGTGAAGCGTGTGCGGCTCTACTACTATCCAGGCATCTTTTCCGTTGATGGCAATTTTTTCTGTCATGGCATTTGTTTTACAATAGCTGCATGGGAAGCCATACATTTATTGTGCCGCAAAACCATTCTGCGCAAGATTCACCAACTTCAACTAACCAGGTGTGTCAGAGATTCTGCAGTTTGGCGATCTCTTCAAATTCATCTTTCAGTTTATGGCTTAATTTCTCAAATACGTTAAAATATTTCATGTACACCTGGTGGTCTTTTTTATTGGGATGATAGCTGGCCGCCAGTGAAACGGTGGCGGCGGCTTCTTCAAGATTGCGGTACATGCCCATTTCTGTCTGGCTAAGCAAGAGGGCGCCGGTGCCAATGCTATCGTAGCTATTGTTAACACTCACTGGCTTGCCAAACATGTCTGCAATGATTTGCGCCCAAAGCGGGTAAGAAGCAAAGCTGCCATTGATGGAGAGTGAGCTAAAGGCGCGTTGTTCTTCCAGTATTTTACCGATGCTGTAGAGCTCATACAAAATACCTTCCAGGGTAGCGCGGATAAAATGTTTTTGCTCGTGTTTAATATTGATACCAAAATAAGCACCCCTGGCATTGGCATTCCAGATAGGCGCGCGTTCACCCAGCAGGTAAGGAAGAAAGAGCAGGCCGTCTGCACCGGCGGGTGCCTGAACGGCTTCTTTAATTAAATTATGAATGCTGTCGTCTATACCATAGGCTTCATTAAAAACACCAAACTGTTTGGCAAACCATTCAAAGATTACGCCGCCGTTATTGGTGGGTCCGCCAGAAACATAATAGCCATCTGTGAGCAGGTAATTAAAAAAACGCTGTTTGCTGTCTTTAATAACCTTGTTACCCGCCACACGTACCGCACCGCTTTGTTCAATGGTAATGGTAGCCTTTCCTTCTCCCCAAACGCCTGAGCCAAGGGTGGCCATACAACCATCGCTGGCGCCGATAATAATTTTTGTGTTTTTAGAAAGGCCCAATGATACCTGGTACTCACGCCGCAACTGTAACAAAGAATAAAAAACGGGTACAGGGGCCGGCAGCTTGTCTGCTGTTATGCCGGCATAGGCAAGGGCATTGCTATCCCAATGCAGTTCATGTATATTAAATAAACCGGTGGCCGAGGCCAGGCTGTAATCTATCACGCATTCTCCGGTGAGCTGTTGAATGACATAGTTCTTAATGGCTATAAATTTATCTGTCTTGCTAAACCGTTCTTTATCGTGCCGCTTTATCCAGGCAATCTTTATCAAAGGAGACATGGGGTGGATGGGCGTGCCCGTGGCATCATAGATCTTTTTTGCAATGGGCAGTTTTTTCAAATCATCTGCTTCTTTCTTACCGCGGTTATCTGCCCAGGTAATGGCATTGCCCAGTGGTACGCCGTTTTTGTCTACCGGTAATACGCTGTGCATGGCCGCACTAAAACAAATAGCAGCTACCTTATACTTTTTGCTGTTGATTTTATTGGTAAGGAAGTTTTTCAGCACATACAATACGGTAATAAATACCTGTTCAGGATCCTGTTCACTGTAAATGGGTTCTGTATGAAAGGTGGGGTAAGAACCTTTCGCAAAGCCGATGGCGGTGCCATTCATTTCAAAAGCAAATATCCTCACTGCACTGGTGCCGATGTCGATGGTAATAATGCAATCCATAATCGTTGTTTTTATGCTGCTATTAGCGTTGTTTTGAATTGTTCTGGCGAAATTGTCTTGGTGTATAGCCGGTTAATTTTTTAAAAGTGGTAGAGAAATGCTGAGATGAATAGAAGCCGGTTTCCAGTGCAATATCCGTAACCGGCTTCTGGCTGTTCTTCAGCATTTTGATGGCCTCTGCAATGCGGATATTGATGAGGTAATGCAGAGGCGAAAAGCCGGTATAGTTTTTTACTTTCTCTGTAAAGGCCGTGGTGCCCAGGCCCACTATCACCGCCATTTCTTCTACCAGCCACTGGTGATCAAGGTTACTGCGCAGCGCTTGCTCCAGCTTCATAAAGGTCTGTGGAAAGTCGCGCTGCAAATTATTCTGCCGCGTAAGATGTCGCACGAGCGTAATCAGCAATTCATCTACCAGGTGGTTTACGCGCACCGTATAGCCGATCTCGCGCTCGGTCATTTCCTTTTGTAGTTGCTGAAAGAGTTGTCCAACGGCCGGCAGTTTGGGCAATACGGATACCTGGTTAAGAAAAAGCAGTTTGCCAATGGATTTGCTTTCATTGGGCGGTAGTCCGCTCCACGGGCCCAGTACCAGATTACCTTCTTTGCTGAATTGCGCGGGTGATAAGGAAAGCCAGGAGATGATGCCAAGATCCAGAAACCCTTTTTCGCTGCCAAATTCCTGCTGCGGCAGAACAATGGCCGTATCGCCCGGGTACAGGGTAAAGGGTTTGCCGTCGATTATCCATTCAAATTTTCCTTCGTTGATATAGAATAACTGCAGTTTGCTGGAGCGCTGCGGAGCAAATGTATTGAATTGTATATGATGAATTTTCTGGCATGCCAGTTCAGCAATATGCGGGAAGGGAATTAATTCCGGTGATTTTTGCTGTTGCAGAAAAAACTGGCTCATTGACAAGTCTTGGCTTCTAAGGTATAGTTTTAGGCGAATAGTTCAGGAGAAAATCCTAAGAGGAAAAGAGAAAAGGAGGTAGAAAGAGGAATTGTTTCGCGAGGGGCTAAGAGGACTAAGAGGAAAAAAGAAAAGGAGGTAGAAAGAGGAATTGTTTCGCGAGGGGCTAAGAGGGTTAAGAGAAAAGGAGGTAAAAAGAGGATTTTTTTCGCGCAGGGCTAGCGGAGCTAACAGAGGCTAAGAGATTTTAAGGGAGAAAGAGAAAAAGAGTTTTAGAAAGATTTTAAAATTTCATCCTGGTGCCGCGCCCGTTGCTTCATAGCGCTTGCCGCGTAGAACAGACAACGCAGCAGCTTTTTTGACTTTTGACTTTTGAATTTTGAATTTGAAATTTTTGCTTCACCTCTCGTCCTTCAACGGTGCTGGAATGGTCACCAAAAAATAAAGGAGTACCATCACCGCCATTATTGCCGTAATGATAAATGCCGTTGCTGCGCCAAAACGAAACCATATCCATCCGGTGAGCATGCTTGCCAGCAGGGTGCAAATGCTTTGAAGACCCGTGTAGGTGCCGATAGCGGTGGCCGTGTCGGCTTTGTTGGAAATATTACTTATCCATGCTTTGGAGATGCCCTCGTTGGCCGCCGCGTAAAGCCCGTACATTAAAAATAGCAGGCCGTACCAATACCAGCTTCCCGTTACCGTCATGCCAGCGTAAACCAATGCAAACAGCAGCAGGCCAGCTACAAATACCTTCTTCAGTCCTACCCTATCTGCAAGTATGCCCAGCGGAAAGGCCGCCAGCGCATACACCAGGTTGTAAAAAATATACACCCCAATAGTCATTGTATCGTTCAACCCTGCCTGTTGTACCCTTAGTAACAGAAATACATCAGAACTATTACACAAGGTAAAGACCAATAGACCTGCCACCAGTTTCCGGTACGCTGCGGGACTGTCTTTCCAATAATGCAGGAATGAAAAGAAACC
>DATJGC010000245.1:0-12246 GCA_035495345.1 Chitinophagaceae bacterium
TTATGATGTCTCTCAATCAACCGAAAGGTCTTCTATTTTCAAAATATTCGAAGGTTGTAAAAAACTAATGTGTAATATTAAATAGCTTTTAGATTTAGATTGATCAGTCCTTGTATCTTCTTCTGTTGGTAATCGCTTATCAATCAATGCCAATATTTCCTCACCAAAACATAAAATCTCTTGTTTATAATAATTGGCTATACATCGGGTTGTCATAATTTAAAATATAAAGTAATGTTTCCAATTTGCTGTGCTTAAGTTCCTCTGAATTCTTTTGTTTGTGCCTGCTCATTGATGCGAACACCCATATTTTTGCCAGCTATCGCTATTCCTCACCTCATAATAGTCAACCACATTGAAGATGCAGTGGACTGATCTTTGACTGATCCATTCCTTTTCTATTACCTGCCATAACAAGAGCAGTTTTTTCAAAATTCTGGCGCATACGAATGTTAATGACGCCGGTTCGCCGGCAGCAGATGCATACTTTATATAATTTGTCACAGCTTCATTTTTTACCATTGTTACCTTCTCAAAAGCCCTATTTTATCGAGTAGACTGTTATCATTTCAAAGATGTATTTCTAAGCTTACCCATAAGCATTTATCAGACAATTCTGAAGGTTTTCTTACCCACAAAGGAAATATTTTTGTCTTCTTATCAGCAAAGACAGTAAACAAAAGGCGGTTGCTTTACGCAACCGCCGAACCAACACCAACCTGCCAATTATGCCTGCCCACTTTGTTAATAACCATCCACATCTATTATTGCCTTTGCAAAATCTCCTGGAGCTTCTTGCGGCGGGTTGTGACCAATATTTTTAAATAAACGGTGTGTATATTTCCCTGTAAATTTCTTTGCGTAAGTATCAGCGGCCGGATGGGGTGCACCATTAGCATCGCCTTCGATAGTCAAAGCGGGAATGGTAATCGGCGGCGCTGTTGCCAATTGCTTTTCCATTTCATTGCAATCTACTTCACCTTGTTCTATGCCCATCCTCCAGCGGTAGTTGTGAACTACAATGGCTACATGGTCTGGGTTTGCAAGCGCACTAGCTGTGCGGTTGAATGTGGCATCATCAAATTTCCATGTTGGAGATGCTGTTTGCCAGATCAATTTTGAAAAATCAGTTCTGTTTTTTTCATAACCAATGCGTCCGCGTTCAGTTGCAAAATAAAACTGGTACCACCATTGCAGTTCAGCTTTTGGAGGCAGGGGTTGCTTGCCGGCTTCCTGGTTGCCGATAAGATAGCCGCTAACGGATACAATTGCCTTACAGCGTTCCGGCCAAAGTACTGCCATAATGCAGGCCGTTCTTGCACCCCAGTCGAAACCCCCGATGATTGCTTTTTTAATTTTCAACGCGTCCATCAAATGAATGATGTCCCGCGCAATCACAGATTGCTGCCCATTGCGCATCGTATCGGCGGAAAGAAATCTAGTGGTGCCGTAACCGCGCAAATAAGGAATAATTACCCTATACCCGGCAGCAGCGAGCAGCGGCGCCACACCAGAAAATGCATGTATATCATATGGCCAGCCGTGCAGCAAAATAACCGGCTTGCCATTTTCCGGACCTGCTTCTGCATAGCCAATGTTTAATACACCAGCGTCTATTTGTTTAATGTTGTCAAAAGAGGCTTTGTCAGTTGAAGTATTTGGGCTGATGATAGCCTGTTTGTTATTGCCCATTGCGGCAAACGGCAAAGCTACCACGCTGAGGTCTGCTGCTGCAAGCGAGAGGGCCGCATTGCTTAGAAATTTACGGCGATCAAGTTTTATTGCTGTTGACATTGGTTTGTTCTTTTTGTGTTGATATTATTATTTAACCAAACGTGAAGGAGAATGCTTCTGCGCCTATATCGAAAAATTCTATTTCGAATGTGCGATCTGTTATTGGACCGTTTTGCCTGACTAGTTGATAAAGCCTCTGTTCGTTGAGCACACCGTTTCCTTGCTCGTCAATATCCAATCCACGGTCTTGCCCTGGTGGTTTTCCATCTATTAAAACGCGAAACCGGATGTTAGTTCCTCCTGACGAAGCTCCCATGACAACGTGCAGATCGCGTGCATGAAAACGATACACTATCTTGCCATTCGCGTTATTGAGAATAACGGAATTTCTTTTCATCGTCCAGTTGCCTGCAATTGCCCATTGGTTGGTCTTGAAATTTGACGGAATATGATAGTTGCACGACTTGTCAGCCACTTTGCCACCGCGTGATGAGAAACTTTCTGTCCGTTCATAACCCAGGTAATTTTCTTGCGAACCCAGGTTATTCCAGTCTGCGGTAGCTTCAACACCTTTGCCCCTTACCGGTACAATTTCCTGGGCAATATTTTTTGCACCTGCTTGTTTTAATAAATGCTGGATCATTTGTTCAGTTTTTTCGTACCCGCCTTCACCGAACTGGTGATGCGCACTTCGCCCTTTTGCATCCAGCAAATAGATTGCCGGCCAGTACTGATTGTTGAAAGCGTTCCATATTTTATACTCATTATCAACTGCGATCGGGAACCCGATTTTCATTTCACCGACTGACCGGCGGACATTGTCAATATTTCTTTCAAAGATAAATTCAGGTGTATGAACAGCTATTACTATTAAACCTTGATCTTTATATTTTTCTTGCCACTCACGCACATAGGGAAGCGCTCTAAGCCAGTTGATACAGGTGTAGGTGCAGAATGCTACCAGCACCACCTTGCCTTTCAATGACGCAGCTGTTAATGGCGTTGAATTGAACCATGTATTCGCTTTCTCCAGCGCAGACAACTGGTGTTCCATAATGGACGGGGTCAAAGGTTGGTTTCCCTCATCACAATCTTTTGATAAAACAACCGGAAATAACCCAATGGTTGAAAGTAGCAAGGTCAGAGGACCCGGTATGCGGGCAGGTCCGAAGGTAATTGCTTTGATCATGAATGCTTATTTGCGTGTATTAACGAAGTGATTTAAAAGCCGCCCGCAGTTCTTCCACAAAAAGCTGCGGTTGTTCCCAAGCTGCAAAGTGACCACCCTTATCTGTCTGGTGATAATAGATCAGTTTCTTGTATGCTTTTTCAGCCCAGCTTTTCGGCGCCTGGTATATTTCTCCAGGAAAAACTGATATAGCAACCGGCACAGAAATCTCTTCGGTCTTCTGTTCTACTACATTAAAATTGTTATTGTGATTTTCCCAGTAGAGTTGTGCTGAAGATGCTCCCGTATTGGTGAGCCAGTACAGGGTAATATCATCCAGCATTTCATCTTTGGTCAGTACTTTTTCTGCGTCACCATTGCTGTAAGTCCAGTCATCAAACTTGTCATAAAAGAAAGCGGCTAGTCCTGAGGGTGAGTCAGCTAAACTGTAACCCAGCGTTTGCGGCCTTGTCACCATTATTCCTGCATAGCCTGCTCCTTTAGTGTATAAATTAGTCATCGACTCATAAGCTTTCTTCTCTTCGGTAGATAAGCCTACTGGTGGAGGACCACCACGCTGCAAACACTTTGCAATATCAGCTGGTACTGTTGCAGGCATGTTTACATGAATACCCATCAAACCCGCTGGTGCTTGCCGGCCCATGGCGTTGGCAATGACTGAGCCCCAATCACCTCCCTGTGAAACATAGTTTTTATATCCCAAACGCTTCATCAATACATCCCAGGCGCGGGCAATACGGTCTGGACCCCAACCGGGTTCCGTTGGCTTACCTGAAAAACCATAACCGGGCATAGAAGGAATTACAACATCGAACGCATCTTCGGGTTTGCCTCCGAATGCAGTAGGATCGGTAAGCGGTCCAATAATTTTTATTTGTTCAAATACAGAACCGGGCCAGCCATGTGTAACGATGAGGGGCAGTGCATTTTTATATTTTGAGCGAACATGTATAAAATGAATATCAAGTCCGTCAATATTGGTTTTAAATTGTGGTAATGCGTTTAGCTTTCCTTCTGCTTTGCGCCAATCGTAAACGGTTCCCCAATAGTTTACCAAAGATTTTATTTTTTCCAGTCTTACTCCCTGGGTTCGATCGGCAACAGTTTCTTTGTCGGGCCAGCGTGTTTCCAATACCCGTTGGCGGAGATTCTTAAGCGCCGCATCCGATACATTGGCAGTAAAAGGCCTTATTGCGTCAGTAATAGGTGCTTTCTTACCTGATGCTGATGAGTTCTCTCCGCATCCCGTTGTAGCCATTAATGCGGCAGCTCCGATAATAATATTGCCGACCAGCATTTTCTTCCTCTGTCTCATTGTATTCTGTTATTTGAGTGTCTGAATTGATTACCCAAAATTATTCTTACAGTTAGGGTAAGGCAAGCCGAAGACAGGTTATACGGACTAAGTCGGTTCTGAACCGGTCATTTTTACTGTTGAAGTTCACATATGTATAACTGCTCAGTCATGTAGGGATTCCACGCTATTATTTTATTGATTTAAATGTTCCGTCATAAATTAGTTGTAGTTGGTATGAACAATAAGATAATAGTAGTCTAGCTTATTTGAAATGTGATAAATGCTTGACACTTTTTAGTGTGGTAAATCTTCACTTCAATAATTGCCCGTTTTAGGACCGACTTAGTCCGTACTGGTTATGCCGCACTTTCTTTTCGCTGGCTATTAAAATAATTTTACAGAAATATTTTAAAAAAATTAAAAACAGCAGTACAATGGAAAAGATTAAAAGACGATTTTTAAATGCACTTATTTTAGGGGCTATTATATTATTTACTGCGCCCATTTACGCGCAGCAAGCTGATGGTGCCCCAGGTGTCCCTTATCCGAATATGCCTTCAATTGCTCCTATTGGTGTGCAGACGGGACGTTACATGGAGGTCAATGAATCAGCAAAGGGTCCCGCAATTGATCCTGCGAAGGGTTACCGGATTCAGGAGTTTGGAAAAGGTTTGTATATGGTTACTGACAACGCTATTCAATCTATGTTCATGGTGTATGAAAAAGGTGTTGTTATAATGGATGTACCAGAGAATCTGGCATCGTTTATTCCAAAAGCAATAGCTGAAGTTACCAACAAGCCTGTTACACATTTAATTTACACGCATTGGCATGCTGATCATATAGGTGGTACTGGTAGTTTGCACCTCAATAAAAATACAATTATCATAGCGCAGGAAGAAACAAAGAAATTGCTGGTGCGCGCAGCAGATCCGGCACGCCCCGTTCCAACGTTTAGTTTTAAAGATCAGTACACATTGAAAGCAGGCAGTCAAACACTGGAGCTTTCTTACCACGGCAATGCCCACGTGCCCGGCAATACTTTCATTTATGCACCTGCTCAGAGAACTCTGATGGTAATTGATGTAATTTTTCCAGGTTGGATGCCATGGCGCCGGTTTGCTTTGGCACAGGATATTCCCGGCTATTTCAGACAAGTAGAAGAGATTAATAAAATGGATTGGGATGCCATTGTAACAGGCCATGTAGAACGGTCAGGCACACACGAAGACGTTGCCCGCCAGCTTGAATTCATTAATGATTTAAGAGACGCTGCCCGCAGGGCGTTAAAATCTACGGCATTGGGAGAGGGATTGAAAACAGCGGATAAAGAGAATCCATGGGCTGTATTCGACAATTTCATTGATAGGGTAGTGGTGAAAATCGTAAATGAATTAACGCCTAAATGGTCAACTAAACTGGCAGGTTATGATGTTTTCATTTGGGACCAGTGTTTTTCAATGGAGCAAAGTATACGGCTTGACGAACATTAGATTCCTTCAATAACCTGTAAGATACCTGGTTGCTACTATAGGGCACCAGGTATTTCTTTGTGAAGATTAGTCGCCAGATGGCATATAAGGTCTTTTCGGGGATTACCATTTTGGTACGTGCAGGAGGCTCTTTAGTCGTATTGAAAGTAACAAATAACCTAATCCATAGTGGCTGTACGACGTTGAACTTTCATTAATACTGGTGCTTAAGGAAAATTTAGAGATGATGGTGCTGGCTATATTTGTAACGGGATGCACACGCAGAGTAAGTGAATGTGGATTTGCAGTTCAGTAATTTCTATTAGAAATTACCCTTGAAGTTTATCTGTTATCCAGCCAATGCAGAAAACTGCTTACTCTTTCCTTTGATACAATTAGTTTTTCTTTTGTTGGAATGGTAAGATTAACCAGGAGCTTTCGTGCGAAATAATGCTCTGCTTCTTTTACTGCATTAAAATTAATAAGGTATTGCCTGTTGATGCGAAAGAACTGCTGTTCCGGAAGCATAGCCTGGATCTGCTCCAATGAATGATGTACAAAATATTCCTGTTTGTCGAGCGTTACAATTATGGGAGACTCGTACCTGATATAAAAGAACGCGATATTTTTAGTGAGGATATTGATATACTTATTGTTTTTAAAAACCAGGAAGCTTTTCTTACCGGCATGCGGACCGAGTTTGCCTAGAATATCCTCCAGCCCAGGGAGGTGGTAAAGTTTTAGCAGATCAGTAAACGCCACGGGGTCGTGGGGTGTGGTTGCGGCTTCATTGTTTCCTGAATCTTGCTGTTTTAGGCTGCCAACAGGCGTTTCGCTTGTTTTGGATTGGTATAACATAGTGCGGGGTTTTTATTAAACCAACATGTATATTGAGCTATTTTCCATGTGCACTTACTGCAACGTCATTCCATTCATCCCATTCAGCAAAACGTTTTTGATAGGTGCTTTTTATATATGGATATGCTATTTTACCGAGCAGGAAATGCAAAGGAGGGTTCTCTGCATCTACCAATTGCAGGATGGCACTATTGGTAGCGATCGGGTCACCAAAGAAGTCCTCTGTAAGGCTGGCGGAGAACTTTCTCTTCAGCGCATCATAAGCGGGCATTGCTTTGGTATGAATGGCGGAGGCGCTGGCCCAGTCAGTGGAATAGGCATTGGGTTCAACCAGTGAAACTTTTATTCCGAATTGGCTTACTTCTGCAGCGAGTGTTTCAGTGAGGCCTTCAACCGCATGTTTGGATGCGTTGTACAAACCTAGATTCGGAACGCTTACCAACCCTAAAAAGCTTGACATATTAATGATATGGCCAAATCCTTGTTCACGCATGATCGGTATAATTGCCTGCGTTAACCAAAGCAAACCGAAAACATTTACTTCTATTTGGTCACGGGCTTCTTGTTCTGTGGTTTCTTCAATGGCGCCAAACAGTCCGTAACCGGCGTTGTTAATGAGCACATCAATACGCCCAAAATGACGGTTCGCTTTTTGTACTGCGGCAAAGTCTGCTTCCCGGCTGTTCACGTCTAGTTGAATTGGCAATATTTTATCAGAGTATTTTTTAACGAGATCATTTAGATGGGTTATATCACGCGCGGTCGCTGCAACACTGTCACCTCTTTTTAGAAATTCTTCGGCCCAGGTTTTTCCAAAACCCCGTGAAGCGCCGGTAATGAAAATTACTTTTGACATGATGGTAAATTTTATCCGTTTTAAATTTGTTCTGTTTATAGATTTATTAATAGTCAGCTGAAACTGTTTGTTCTCTCCAACTTTCCAATTCTGTTGTCATTACCTTCAGTTTGTTTGAGGCTCTGTTATAAGCATCAATTCCAAGGAACAAATGAAGCGGTGGTTCACTACTTTCTGTGGTTGCAATTAAAATCGCCGATGCCTTTTCGGGGTCACCAGACTGATGACCGCTGGTGGCTAAGTACCGTGCTGCCGTTTCTTTGACTGAGTGATAGCCATCAATCCTGCTTTCCGTATAGACCAATGACTTGTCAGTAAGAAAGCCTGTACGAAAATTAGAAGGCTCGGCTACCGTAACTTTTATGCCAAATTCTTTCACATCCAGCGCAAGCACCTCGGAAAAAGCAGCAACTGCTGCTTTGGTTGCGGAGTATACTGACCATCCTGGTGCACCCACAAAACCTGCAACCGATCCTATATTAATGATGTGCCCTATACCTTGTTTACGCATGACGGGCAAAACACTTTTTACAACATTTATGACAGCAAATACATTCACCTCAAAAATCTTGCTGATGTCTTCTTCAGGGATTTCTTCAATTGTTCCCGACATGCCATAGCCAGCATTATTGACCAGTACATCAATCCGACCGAAGGCTGCAATGGTTTGCTGTATGGATTCATCAATGCAATCGCTGTTGTTGAGGTTCACTGCCAGTAGCAGAAAACGGTCTGTATCGATAATGCCAACAGCCTCTTTCAATCGCTGAAGATTTCGTGAGGTAGCAGCAACGCGGTAACCGCTGGCGAGTAATTTCTTTACAAGTGTCAATCCTAATCCCTGGGAAGCGCCGGTAACATACCAGACTTTTGAAGTGTTCATGTGTTGTCTTTTTTATTTGAGTGAATGCATAGAAGTTGGGGCCTGGCATTATAAACACCAGTTGCTTTATTAAGTAAATTAAAATGTGGTTGTGTGACTGCCTTCAACACCTAAAGGCAAGGGTAGCTAGATCTCGTTTTTCATGATGCCATGATCTTACTTGTCTCTTTTATCAATGACTGTATAAGTTCTTGGGCTTTGCGATGTTTTAATACAGGTGCAATCTGCCCGCTCCAAAACAAGATCATGTCATGCTTTTGCTGATCAATCGCTGTTTTCCGCAAAGAAGACATAAAACTTGTTTGCAAGGGAAAAGGGAGGAATGCTTTTTCCTTCCCCCATAATTCTTTTGCTATGCGGCTGGTAATGCCACGGCCAAGCCTTCCTGTATAGGCCCTTGTTAATGTAGTATATTGAGCCGCCTCCGAAAACAAAATATTTTTATGTACCTGCAATGCGGCTGATTCATCGCAAGCCAGGAAAGCAGTACCCACTTGCGCCGCATCGGCACCCAATGTAAGTGCTGCTGCTATTCCTTTTCCGTTGGCGATACCGCCGGCTGCTACCACTGGTATTTTTATTTTTTCCTTGAGTAATTGTATCAATACAAAAGTCCCCATGGTTGATACTTCCGCTGGAGCTAAAAAAGAAGGGCGATGCCCACCGGCCTCAAAACCCGAAGCAATAACCATATCTACACCCGCATTTTCAATTGCGATTGCTTCGTCAATGGTGGTGGCCGCGCCTGCTGTCTTTATTCCTTTTTTCCGGCATTGATCAAGTATAGCAGAATCTGGTATACCAAACACAAAACTGAATACTTTGGGCTGAATGTCTAGTACGACCTGTACCTGGTTTTGAAATCTTGAAGTAAATGTTGCGGGTTTTACCGGTAATTCAATACCAGCTTCATCAAAATATGGTTTGAATAATTTCTTTGCCTGCTCATATTGTTCATCTGTAACCGTGCCATCAATAGCATCTGTATCTGATACCCATAAATTTATATTGTACGGTCTATCGGTTGCTGCTTTGATTTTATCGCTTACCTCAATAATTTCCTGTGGGGTTAAGGTATATGCGCCATAGCCTCCGAGGCCCCCTGCATTGGAAACGGTTGACACCAATTCAACTGATGAAAGATTGCCACCAAAAGGCCCCTGCATGATTGGGTAATCGATACCCAGCAATCCGGTAACTTTAGTATTGTACCACATGGGTTGTTATTTAGTTGTATCGGTCAGCATTTTGTTAACGATAACCCATTTGCCATCGAGCTTATGAAACGACAAATACTCATGATAGTTAAAATCGTACATTTTCACTTTTACTTCAGCAATGGCAATTGAGTTAACTAAATTAATAGCAACAATCTCGCCGTTAAATGGCTTGCCTGAATCTTTTGGGCTTTGCCTGTTTTTAACACCATCAAGGTATTGGTCAAGTGTTTTGAAATATGGCTGGTCTTTCACATCTCCCAAAACAAGTGTGCGTGAATAATACACCTTGTGTAGCAAATCTAAATCGCCTTCATAAATTCCTTTGAAGTAGTAATTTTCCAATGCCATTTTAATGGCTGCGGAATCTGTTTGTGTTGTTTCCATTTTTCAGTGTTTTGTACTATTCGGTAATATGCCTGCATAGCGGTTAGCAGAAGCAGGTATCAGTTCAGATTATGCCCGGCGCCCATGCCACCGTCTACATTGATGATAGCGCCATTGATGAAATTACTTTTGGCAACTGTATGCACCATTTCGGCAATATCTTGTGCTTCACCGATATGATTGACAAGGTGAAGCCCTGCGCTACTGTCAACATCGCCTGCGTGCATCGGCGTGCGGATAGTTCCGGGTGCAATGGTATTTACCCTGATATTGTGCCGCCCAAATTCAGCTGCCAGTTGCAAGGTCAGTGAATGTATTGCTCCTTTGCTAGCCATTGGTGCTGTAATGGGAACGCCGCCGAGGGCATGGTTAACAAGCGGTGTTCCGATGTTGATTACAACGCCATCATTTTGCTTTAGCATTTGTGGAATAACTGCTTGCGTGGTAAAGAACGTTCCTTTCAGGTTCGTGCTGAGAAAGCGATCAAGATAGGCTTCGTCTACCTCAAGAAAGGGTTTGGTTTCAAATATGCCGGCATTGTTTACCAGCACATCAATTGTTCCAAACCTTTCAAGGGCCGTGTTTACGAGTACAGTGCCGGTTTGTTTATTGCTCACGTCACCAGCTACCATTGCAAGGTTGGGACCCGCGCCCAACTCAATGTAAACATGTTTTAGTTTTTTTGCAGTGGCGGAATTAATAATAACATTGTCGCCTCTTTCTAGAAAATATTTGGCTACCTCCTTCCCAATACCTGAAGAAGCCCCGGTTACAATAATGGTTTGCTTTTTCATTTTAATTATTTTTTGTCGGCGGTTATTCCTTGTTCACGCAATACAGATACCTGGTCACCTGCGTAACCCCAGTCATCAAGATTTATTTCTTGTATAACTACATGAGTCAGGTGTGGATCTTTATTGAGTACGTCAGTGATTAGATCAGTTACGCCCTTTATTAATTGTTGTTTTTGTTTCCTGGTCACGCCTTCGCGGGTCATTTCAATTTTTACGTATGGCATAATGGTTGTTTTTAAATTTAGATGATAAGTTCTGAGTTGAAAATTGACTATGTAACGTTGATTATTGAACACCAATACTTGCGGGTCGAATAATTAATGATCAACAATCAAACCTCAAATTTCAGAATCAGGAAATCCTGTTATGCGTTCGCCAACGCTTCTGATACAGATGCAACCGCGGTTATATTTACAGTCAGTTCAAAATCATTGTAGATAAGTGTGTCTCCAAGATTTTGGAAAAAATTGCCTGAGCGGAATTTCATTTCGTATTTGGTGCGGTCAACCTTTATTAGTCCGGAAGCCGTCAGTGAATTGCCGTTAATCTTAATGTCAGCATCAAAACCCACGGGCTGCGTGATACCTTTGATGGTAAGATTTCCATCAATGTGATTATTATGCACTGCTGTAATTTCATACACAGCTTCAGGATACTGGGAAGAAGAGAAAAAATCATCTGAGGCCAGGTGACCTGCAAATTGCCTATTGAGTGCGGGGTCAGTCACGTCAATTATTTTGATGGAAGTGGTATCAATAATTAATTTCCCCCCTGTTAATTTTCCATCAGTTATAGAAAGGTACCCTTTTTTAATACCTATGGTTCCGTTATGAGAGCCTGTTACTTTACGTCCTACCCAATCGATATTGCTTTTTGCTATAGCGATTTCAAAATTTTGCTGTTTCATTTTTTAAGTTTTTAATGATGACACAAAGTTGCAGCAGGATCACAGCTTTATTGCGTGACCCACATCACATTTGTATGAATAATTGTTTTTGTGACCTACCTCACATTTCAGGAATTATAGAGGCGGCTGAGGGTTTCCCTTGAGACACCCAGGTAGGCAGCAATCAAATGTTTAGGAGCGGTATTATACAGTTCGGGATATTGCTGCATCAGTTCCTCGTAACGATGTTTGGCATCGCTGTTCATAAAAGATAGCAGCCTTTTCTGCAAAGCCACAAAACCCTTATTTGTACGCAAACGAAAGAAAGAATTTATTGCCGGAACTTCATTGCATAACTTTTCCCTGTCATTGTTTGAAAGCGCCAGCACTTCAGCATCAGCAATACAGTCAACATTTATTGTTGCGCGGTTACCGCTGTAAAGTGCATTGTAATCGGAAGTCCACCAGGTTGCCATCGCAAACTGCAGGATAAACATCTTTACTTCGTTATTGATAAAAAAGGACTTCAGGCAACCGCTTAGTACAAAGTATTCATGATCTACCTTGTCTCCTTCCGAAATGATTGCCTGTCCTTTTTTGAAAGACAATCGGGTGAAATGCGAAAACAGGTAACTGAATTGTTCGTCGGTTAGACGTATTGTTTTTGAAAGAT
>DATJGC010000246.1:0-7178 GCA_035495345.1 Chitinophagaceae bacterium
AGGGTCGTGGGCATTGAGCATTCGCGCAATTTTGGCTCGCAAAGCGCCTTTATGAGCGGAATGGAGATTGCCACCGGCGACGCAGTAGTATTGCTGGATGGTGATTTACAGGACCCGCCAGAACTCATAGAGCAGTTTTATGCAAAATGGAAGGAAGGTAATGATGTGGTGTACGGACAAAGGGTAAAAAGAGATGGCAATCGCGTGTTGGTAAGACTGTACAAAGTATTTTACCGGGTGTTTAGAAATCTGTCTTATGTGCCGATACCATTAGACGCCGGAGATTTTTCACTGATGGATAAAAAGGTGGTGCAGGAACTGGTGAAATTGCCGGAGACTGATCAGTTCCTCCGCGGATTGCGCGCATGGATAGGGTTTAAACAGGTAGGCGTACCGTATACTAGACCAGAAAGAATGTTTGGAGTAACTACTAATAACTGGAGAAAAAACCTGGCCTGGGCCAGAAAGGCTATTTTTTCATTCAGCTATGTACCACTTGAATTGCTAACCTACCTCGGGCTGATACTTACACTTGTATCATTTATTGCTATTATAGTACAGGTAGTCTTGTATTTTTCCGGTGTACCCGTGCCGCATGGTATTACGTCTATCATAGTACTCATCTTATTTTTCGGTGGCCTGAATATGCTGGCAGTGTCTGTGCTGGGAGAATACCAGGGAAAGATCCTGGAAGAAGTAAAGAAGCGGCCGAAATTTATACGGCGCAGAATCATCCAATCTTCCAACGACTAGCTATGAATGAACAATTTCAACCCGTATCCAATACGCCACCATCTGGCCTTGCAGGCAAGCTGAAGTTCTACGGAAGAATGTTATTAGATCTGCAGATACTTACCATATTCAGGGATGTAAAAAAAACATTGCCATCTTTCACCGGTGACGTGCTTGATATCGGGTGCGGGCAATCGCCCTACAAGTTCCTGCTCAATAAACAACATACGCGCTATTTTGGTATCGACATTATTGAAGCCACCGCGTTTGGCTACCATAACCCGGATGTAACCGCATTTGATGGAAAGAATATTCCTTTTGAAGATCAAAAGTTCAATGCGGTCATCTGTACGGAAGTGCTGGAGCATGTACAGGAGTACCAGTACCTGGTCAATGAAATTTACAGAACCACCCGGCCCAATGCCGATATCATTGTTACCATTCCCTGGTCTGCCAGGTACCATTACATTCCTTATGATTACTTCAGGTATACACCCAGTAGCCTGAAAACCATTTTTGGCCAGTTTTCACAGGTAACCATCATGCCCAGGGGCACAGATATAGCGGTGATTGGTTCTAAGATCATCGTATTGTTTGCGGCCGGCTTGCTGCCCGTTAAAAAATGGAAGTATATTTTTGTGCCGCTCTACCTAATCTGCCTGCCATTGTTGGTATTGGCGGTGGCAATAGCTCACCTGGCGCTCCTGTTTGGAATAGGAAACGAAGAGGATCCGCTGGGTTACACCATCATTATAAAAAAATAAACTTTGCACGCGTATGGCAGCAATAAAAGATGATCGGGGCTTTAACCAGATCTTTGAACAGAGCCGTGGCAACCTGGTTCGTTTGCAGAGAAGGGCCGATTGGATGGTACAACAAATGGATGTAGCGCCCGCTAAAAAATTGCTTGAGATAGGATGTGGCACCGGTTTTATGGCGCATCACATTGCACAACAAACAAAAATGGAGGTGCTGGGTGCAGATCTCTGTGCCCCGTTTATAAAAGAAGCAAGAGCCGCCTACCAGCTGCCCAATCTGTCCTTTGAAGTACTTGATTTCAATAAAGCGGCAGACAGCATTCATAACCAGTTTAATTATATCGTTGGCAACGGCATCCTTCATCATCTCTATCATAACCTGGATGATGTATTTATTACTTTCAAGAATCTTTTGCTCCCCGGGGGCAAAATAATTTTTATGGAGCCGAATATTTACAATCCGTATGTAGCCGCCATTTTTAAAAATAAATACCTGCGAAAACTAACAAGCCTTGAGCCGGATGAGATGGCATTTTCAAAACAATTTATTCAGCGTAAGTTAGAGAAAGCCAGCTTTTCCAACATCCATGTGCAATACAAAGACTTCCTGTTGCCCGGGTTGCCAGATGCATTGATTAAGCCCTTCATTGTCATTGGCAATGTGTTAGAAAAAACGCCGGCGCGCATTATCAGTCAATCAATCCTGATCACGGCCAGTAAAGAAAAAACAAACCCAGCTTCCGCATAATAACCCTCTGTTTCGCATACTATTTTTCAATGACAGAACCCACACTTTCCATCATTGGCCGCCGCAACAGGTACATCGTTTTGATGCTTGCCTTAGTGGTACCCGTTATCATCTATTTTTATTTTCTACCCTGGAAAACAACCGTTGCCTATGGAGATGATCTTTATATCTTCCGCACCTATGCATCTTTACAGCGCCTTGTTCAGAAAATCAGCATACCTGTTGCCTTTAGCAAATGCCGGCCGGTACATGGGGTAGGCATTCATCTGCTCATTTCAATTTTTGAAAAGAACACGGAAGGATACTATTTCTTTAACATTTTCATTCAGGCGGTCAACAGCCTTTTATTCGCCTGCATTGTAAACATCTTTCTTCGTTCTGCGGCAGTTTCCCTTTTATTTGGGTTAACAATCGGCTTAACAAGATTTGCTTTTTTTAACATCACACAGCTCCTGAATGGGGGATCGCTTGAGGGTCTTGCGCTCACGTTTTTTCTTTCAACACTTTTCTTTCTGGTAAACCTGCTGATGAACCCGGTAGCTACTCCAAGAACTCAACAACTCGGTTTTACCTGGGCGCTGCTTTTTGCAAACCTTGCCATCTATACGCATGAACGGTATATTGTACTTTTTCCCTTCGTGCTGTTACTGGTCTGGCTGTTTCCATCGCTCAAACTTTCCATTCGGGGTAAGCTATGGGTTAGCTTTTTAGCAATCGCTTCTGTAGCGCTTAATGTGTTTATCAAAAAAGCCGTTTATGGCATGCCCTTTTTTATGGGTACGGCAAGTACAGGGATAACATTGTCTTTTGCGCAGGCGTTCGACTTTTTAACACAGGGCATAGCATCCATTTTCAGCATCAATAAGGGGCCAGACTACCTGGTAGGACTTCCGTTTACAGCACTAAGTGATATCGACAAATTGCTGGTGATTGTGCTGTTGGTTATTTTCGCCGGCATTTTGGTGCTGTATATTCGCCGGGTAAGAAAGGCGATAGCGTTGTCTGACACGGACGCTATTAATAGATGCTGGCTTTTTATTTCACTGATCATTCTTTTTGGTTTTTGTTTGCTTCCTGCAGTGCTTACCATACGGCTTGAACAACGATGGCTGCAGGCTTCCTATGCCGTTTTTATTCTCTTGTTGATAATGGCGGTTAGCGAGTTGAAGTCTGCAGGAAATACATTGATATTCCGCTACCTGCCCTTGCTCTTTCTGCTGTTGCAATGGGTAGACTACAATTACCTGAGAAAAGGTGCCGTTAACAGCTACCTCAGTTATTCAGCAGCAGCCGCCGCCGATGTAGAGGCCGCGGTGCATAACAATATAATACACCCCGAAACCAGGCGATTATTTATTTGGGAAAAAAAGCGCGACAGCAACACAGAGGAAGGCATCAAATGGGAGTTGGGCGAAGGATATATTTTCAATTTCTATGAACAAACGCCTAAACAGCTGATATTTGTTGACAGTGTCTACAGTAAGCATTACCCGTTTGCCTCCAGCCCGCTGGCAACTTTTAATCGGCAAACAGACCAGGTTATTTATTACGATACGGCAGTGCTTGACATCACTGCTGCATTTCTGCAAGACTCATTGCGTACATTCTCGCATCTTGCCGGTGATGCCTTATCTTCTTATCATCCATTTCCAACAACCTCATTGACTATTAGCGCTGCAGACATAGGAAAATATGCAGCAGCAGGTTTTTATCAAAATGAGGATGGTTTACGCTGGACAAACGGGCAGGCCACCCTCAATTTCGCGCCCGCCAGCGTTAAAGATTCCCTGCAAATTACCCTGGCCACTTTTCTCCCTCCGGCAGCAAAAGCAGTTGTACCCCGCGTGTATTGTAGCCAGGGAGACAGCCTTCGCTATTACCCCGCACGCACTTCACGGAATGGCGATGTTTTTACGTATCAATTTTACTTTCCTGCAGCCACCCTCATGCAGTCCATTCACCTGGACGGGGATAGCATTAACGCTGGCCCCAACGACAAACGCCGGCTTTCTTTCCCGGTCCGCAGTATTGAAATAAAGGTGGGTAAATAGTCTTGTAGTTTTGTACCGCAGCATATCATTGCAAAGGGCAATTGCAGCACTGTCTGCAGCAGAACGCAGTAGTATGTGAAGGCCTTTGCGTTATTTTGTACTACCGAAAGGGCATTGCGGGTATGCGTTCTCTATTGAATAGTACAAAAGCTTTCCATGAGAAACCAATGTCTAAGTTCCCAACAACTTATTTTTATGGATATCACTGCATTACAAAAAATATTTCCCACACTTGAAGAAGACCTCTTGCATGAGATGAATGAACAGGGGAGCCTTAAGCAACTGAAAGCCGGCGAAACACTGTTAAGGGTTGGTCAAACCATTAGGTCCATTATGCTAATTATTGAAGGACTGGTAAAGTTGTACCGCGAAGATGAGGAAGGCAATGAATTTTTTATTTATTACCTGGATGCAGGACAGGCTTGTTCACTCTCCATGGTGTGTGCAACAAAACATGAAACCAGTGAAGTATTGGCGAAGGCTATGACAAATGCCACTGTTTTAAGCCTCCCGCTGGAGTTGATGGAACAATGGATGAGCAAATACAAAAGCTGGTACCAGTTTGTGATTATGTCTTACCGTAGTCGCTTTGATGAACTGTTAAAAACAATTGATGCCATTGCGTTCTCTACTATGGATGAGCGACTTGAGTTCTATTTAAAAAGACAGGTAGATAAAATGGGCAATACCCTCAAGATCACCCACAGTGAAATAGCTGCAGACCTCAATTCTTCCAGGGAGGTCATCACCCGCCTCTTAAAAAAAATGGAAGCAAAACATTGGCTGATTACAGACCGGAACTCAATTGAATGGATCAGGAAAGAATAAAGTTGAGGGTATATCACCGGGCTGTGTGACATATATCACCGTAATCCATCTGCAATCTTTCCATTTTTGCAGTATAATTATGGACATTATGGGCTATATAGCAGCTTTATTTATTGGCCTCTCGCTTGGGTTGATTGGTGGCGGTGGGTCTATCTTAACAGTGCCGGTTTTTGTCTATTTATTTGGTATTAATCCCCTGCTTTCCACCTCCTATTCATTGTTTGTAGTAGGTTCCACCAGCCTGGTGGGTGCTATTAACAATTACCTGAAAGGACTTGTCCGAACAAAAACTGCTTTACTGTTTGGCCTCTCCTCCATCAGCACCGTATTCATTACCAGAAAGTTTTTGCTTCCTTTAATTCCTGAACATATTGCTACCATTGGTAGCATCCGCCTCACGTCGCCCATACTGACGATGGTGCTGTTTGCCCTATTGATGGTGCTTGCTTCCTGGTCTATGATTAAAAGTGGCAACCATGAAGGATTCGGTAAAAAAAGCCATGACTCAAACATAGAATACCCGGCCGCAAAAGTGAATATGCCTAAACTGCTGCTATACGGTGTTGCCATTGGTGTTGCAACAGGTTTTTTAGGTGCCGGCGGCGGCTTTTTACTGATACCCACGCTGGTATTGCTTGTAAAACTTCCAATGAAAGAAGCGGTTGGCACCTCCCTGTTGATTATTGCGTTAAACTCTTTGATTGGCTTTACAGGTGATCTGGGGCATTTTACCATGAATTGGTTTTTTCTTTTTAAAATAACCGCCATTGCTATCGCCGGCATTTTCATAGGCGGATTGATATCCAAAAAGATTTCGGGTGATAAATTGAAGAAAGCCTTTGGCTGGTTTGTACTGCTGATGGGCTTATACATCCTTACCAGGGAAATTTCAATTTTGGAAAAGTAGTGTACATAAACTTGCCAATACAATGAAGATGATAACCATTGGCCCGCAGCAGTGCAAAAGAGCCTGGATCTATAAAAGATAAACAGGTGATGTTTATCGGTAGGTGATATATGTCACCTTAGAACTAAATGCTACAACAGAACTTTGCACTATATAAAACCAAGGAAAATGAAAATCGAACAAATTTATACTGGTTGCCTGGCACAAGGTGCTTACTACATTGAAAGCGCCGGCGAGGCAGTGGTAATTGATCCACTTCGTGAAGTGGCACCCTACATTGAAAAGGCTAAAAAAGACAATGCAAAAATTAAGTATGTACTGGAAACCCACTTTCATGCAGATTTTGTTTCCGGGCATGTTGATCTGTCAAAAAAAACCGGTGCGGCCATTGTTTACGGGCCAAATGCAGCTCCGTCATTTGAGGCGATAGTGGCAAAAGATGGACAGGAGTTTACAATAGGTGAGCTCACAATAAAAGTATTGCATACGCCCGGTCATACTATGGAAAGCGCCTGCTACCTGCTAAAGAATGAAGCAGGCAAAGACATCGCCTTGTTTACTGGCGACACACTCTTTATAGGGGATGTTGGCAGGCCAGACCTTGCACAGAAAGCCGGGGTGCTTACAAAAGAAGACCTCGCAGGCATCTTGTATGATAGCCTGCGCAATAAGATTATGCCCTTGGCTGATGACATTATTGTATACCCGGCGCATGGCGCCGGTAGTGCATGCGGCAAGAATATGAGTGCCGAAACATCTGATACATTGGGTCATCAGAAGCAAACAAATTATGCATTGCGGGCCGGCCTTACAAAAGAGGAATTTGTAAAAGAAGTTACCGCTGGTTTGCCACAGCCGCCCGGCTACTTCCCCTTGAACGTGAAAATGAACAAGGAAGGCTATAGTAGTATTGATGAAGTGATAGAACGTGGCAACAAGGCCCTTTCGCCCGACGCTTTTGAAGCCGCCGCAAATGAAACCAACGCGCTGATGCTGGATACAAGACCAGCGGAAATCTTTGCAAAAAGCTTTATTCCTAATTCAATAAATATTGGTTTAGACGGCAGCTTTGCCCCCTGGGTAGGCGCTTTAATACCTGACATCAAACAAAAGATACTCATTGTAGCCGAGGAAGGCAGGGAGGAAGAAGTGAT
>DATJGC010000247.1:0-3286 GCA_035495345.1 Chitinophagaceae bacterium
TTGCCGTTTACGGTATACCACCAGCATGGTGATGATAAAACCCACCAGCAGCAGCGCTAAGAAGATGCCTGCTACGATAACCGCAATAACTTCTGTATATTGAGTCTGCATAAAAATCCTATCGAAAATGAAGTGTAAAGCAACATATTTAATATATCCTGAAGCAGGAACAAATTTTCTGTGTATTGCCTAATCGTCTTTGCAATAAAGTTATTTAAGCCGAACAAGGTAAACGTACAGGTATAAAAAAACATGAGTCCGGTAACGATCCAAAAGTAAGGATTGCGAGTAAGGCGGCCGCTTTCTGGGAAACGAAACAGGTAAAAGAAATAAAAAATACAAAGTATCACCACTATCAAACAACCGAGCATATAAGTGTATGTATGAAACTCTTTACGCCCCTGAAAATAGAAAATATTGATGAAGGTGATGACAAAGTATGCAGCCATCCCTAACAATAACCTTTTCTTCGCTATTGGACTAGGAAAAAGGGACATGAAAAAAATCATGTAAAACAAAAATTCAAAAAATGTAAAAAGGTTATATAGCCCGGTGGTATTGATATTTCGATTGGACAGCTTCTCGCCATAATACTCAACAAACAGGGTAAGAAGGAGAAAAAACGGGAAGAACACTAACGGTTTCACCCTTTGCGCTCTACTAGCAATGCAAATAAGACTAGCAATAAAACTTATGAAAATCAGTATCTGGTAAACGGGCATGTAGAAAAAAGTGTTATCAATGCTCGGGTAAAAGTATAAAAAAACCCCGCGAATGCGGGGTTTAAATAAAGTATTTAAAACGGCCAATTATATAACAATCATTCCTTCGTTCTGCCTGTCAATGAGAATTCCAGGATTGTCCCAGTCGAAACCGGTGCTTGTATCAGTGCCGCCGCCGCCACCGGAACATGCCGGAGGACAAATTCGTCCCGCATTAAATGCAAGCACTTCAGGCTTATTATCACGGTTAACGTAAATATTCTTGTCAATGGTTAGGCCATTGTCTAATTCCTTGGTTTTTGAGGCTACCAGCACAATGGTCTGCCTGTCTTCAAAACGCGCTTCTGCAGCGGTATCTGCCTTATAAACGCCGAAATACATTTTAATGCCATCCGCGCCGTTCTGTTTGGCCATTTCTACAAAGGCCTGCAGTTCGTCGATGCTATACCATACACTTAGTGAGTCTTCTTTTCCGATAGATTTGGAATTCTGTACCCAACGTTCCTTTTTGTAATTGCTTAGTAAAGAGTCTACGTGTTTGCTGTTTACAATCTTACCAGATTTCTTAACCGATTTTGTCTGTACCATGGTGTATAGTTTTTGAGGTTTGAGATTCAATTTCTACCTCAAAACTATCGGCGATTTAAGCAGGAAAATCAGCGTACATTCAAGTAATCAATAATTTATATATTATAATTATATGTAATTAGATAGACTACAATCAATTGATTTTTTTACGAAGAGCTTCAGTACGACAAATAGTCTAAAAAAACGATGAAGATATCCCAATTACTTCGTGAACATACCTTGGCCCTATTACATGTTTTACACAAGTAGTAAACCAAATTATCTAGTTGATACCCTGGGGGCTGTAGTTTATCTTTTGCATTCTGCAAATCTCGTCCATTACGCTGCTGAGCAGCAGGCTGAAACTTAATGGCAGGCGATCGCTTTCGGTCAGTCCGAGCCCGAGGCAACGATGCACTTCCTGCACCTGGAACTCGAAGCCATTATCGCCATACGGCAGTGAAAAACGCTGCGTAACCGCATCATTTTTTCTTACTTGTAACTGGCTGCCCTTGTACCAGGGCCTGTCTAAAAAAATAGCCCCTTCGGTGCCACCCAGCTCAGCGGTAATAGAAAGCTGTGTATTAATGGAAGACGCAATGCTGGCCACACTGCCATTGCTGTACTTCAGAACAGCCGTCATTATTTCGTCGGCCCCCGTGCGGGCCAGTTGTGCAACCGAACTGATACTGTCTGGTTTACCCATGAGCCAGAGTGCAAAAAACAATGGATAGACTCCCACATCCAGCAATGAGCCTCCCCCCAGGGAGAGATTGTATAACCTTCCTGCTTCATTGTAGGGGGCCGCAAAACCGAAGTCGGCCCGCAAATATTTCAACGTACCTATTGCGCCCTCCTGTACCAATTGGCGGGTTTTTTCTATGATGGGCAGAAACCTCGACCACATGGCTTCCATGAGAAAGGTCTTGTTTTCACGCGCTGCATTTACCATGGCCAGGGTACTTTCATAACTCACAGACATTGGCTTTTCACAGAGTACCGCTTTTTTATGGCGCAGGCAAAGCAGGGTGTGCGCATGGTGAAAAGTATGCGGCGTAGCAATATAAACGGCATCAATCTCCGGGTTGGCTGCCAAAGCCTCATAGGTGTTGTAGAAAACCGGCGCCTTGTATTTGGCGGCAAAGGCGGCAGCCTTTTCAATATCGCGGGAGGCTACCGCGTAAAGGCTTGCACCGGGCACCAGTGAAAGGGCGGCCGCAAATTTCTGCGCAATTTTGCCCGGGCCAATGATACCCCATTTGTAGGTCTTGGTTTGTTCCATTAGTAATTTACTTTAACATCATTTATTTTAACCGGCAGCCATACCTGCATCTGGTTGCTGCCGCGGTTGCACCAGCTGTAGTAAGGTATGGCGGTGATCTCTTTTTTAGTGGTTTGCAAAGAGAAACCATCTTCGCTTGTTTGAATAACAGGCACTGTTGCCTTCAATGCTATGAGCGGTTCATCCAGTACCTGCATAGCCGCCTCACGTGCCACTGTACCGGCAGGAAAAAGGATATTCCAGGCCTTGCCATTATTGTCTGCACCTTCTACACAATACAACAAAGGACCCCGCTGCAATGCAACACGGTCGTGGTTTTGCTTAACTTCCGGCCGGGTAACCACGGTCCGCACGGGCATGGGCAGGTTCCATTCTATTTTATCGCCCTTTTTCCATACACGCTCCACCACTGCATATCCGTCAGCTACGGTATAAGCAGTTGTTTTACCATTGATCAGTAATTGGGGCTGAGGAACACTATCTGTTTGCGCAAAGGAATAAAGATGGCCTGGTACCGCTTCTCCACTGGCCCAGCCAGGAAGACGAAGGTGCATGGCAAAACGCGTTGCCTTCAGCGGGTTTACAGACAACTGAATATTGCCGCTCCAGGGATAATTGGTGCTGATGCTAAGTGCCACTTTGCCGCTGGCAAGCGGTATAACCGTGTTACTGCCCACAAAAAGGTTTATCCAAATGCCATTGGCAGAAGATGCAT
>DATJGC010000248.1:0-8112 GCA_035495345.1 Chitinophagaceae bacterium
TGCATGTCTTAAGCAGAAGACGTCTTCATTTTTTCTATTAACTCATTGCATGCCAAACAATAAAATCTGGGATCTGATTGCTAAAAAACTATCTGGCGAAGCTTCCCCCGAAGAACTGACCGAGCTGGAAAACCTTCTCAAGGCGCACCCAGACATGCATTACCCCATGCAAACCGTGGCCGATCTATGGCACCATACTACACCAGATACGGAAGATGCCCACCAGGCCTTTGCCCGCCATAACAACCGCATGACAGACATGGGTATTGGCCTGCCCGCCGATGAACAGCCCCTGCTTGCAGCCGCTGAACCCCGCCCCAGGAAATACCTTTTGCCCGCGCTGGGTTTACTGCTGGTACTGGTTGCCGGTTACGCCTGTGTGCAATGGTGGGCCGCCCCCGCAAAAAGCCTGGCAAAGGCCACCGATAAAAGCGAAATATCTACAAAACACGGCTCACGTACCAAACTGCAACTGCCAGATGGTACACAGGTTTGGCTCAACGCCGGCAGCAAACTTTCTTACGATAAAACCTATGGCAACAACCTCCGCGAGGTGAGCCTATCCGGCGAAGCCTTTTTTGACGTGGTAAAAAATGCCGCCCACCCCTTTGTAATCCATACTAGCGCCATTGATATAAAAGTGCTGGGCACCGCCTTCAACGTAAAATCTTTCCCCGGTGAAAAAAATACCGAAACAAGCCTCCTGCGCGGCAGCATAGAAGTAAGCTTTCATAACCGCCCGGCAGAAAAGATCATCCTAAAGCCGAATGAAAAACTGATCACCGCAAATGAAGACACCCTCGTGCAGGCAAATACCCACCCCATTGCCGATAAGAAAACAACCCCGCATAACAATGCAGACCCCGCCGCACCCCTTGTACTGGTAAGCCACCTCAGCTATACGCCGGTAGACTCTACCATTATTGAAACTTCCTGGATGGAGAACAAACTGATTTTCCGGAGTGAAACTTTTGAAGACCTGGCCATAAGAATGGAACGCTGGTACGGTGTTACCATCCGCTTTGCAGATGATGCCATAAAGCCCAAAAAGCTCAACGGCACATTTGAGAATGAAACCATTCAGCAGGCATTGAAAGCCCTGCAGCTGGTAACACCTTTTGAGTACAGCATCAATAAAAATGATATCGTCATTGCCTCAAAAAAATAACCATTCCTAACTATAAACCATTCCCGCATGAAGTGAACAAACCCTACTTAAACAACAACAGGGTCCGTTGCCGCGGAACCCTGTAAGGTAAATGGACAATTGTGTAAACGCCCTTTTTTTCATCAAGGGCCTTCTCATCTATCACCTTTCAACTAAAAGTATGAAAAAAAACTATTTGGTGCCTCTACTATTCCGGAGGTACAATTTCTTAAAGACGCTGCTGATTATGAAACTAACGACGGCCTTGCTACTGCTTACCTGCTTCCAGGTGTCTGCCAACGTGTTTTCCCAAACCCGCATTACACTACAGCTTCAATCTACAGAACTGAAAAAAGTGCTTTCTATCATAGAACGCAAAAGCAGTTTCCGGTTTTTGTACAATGATGAAACGGTTAAAACGGGTACCAAGGTAGACGTACAAGCCAGCAATACCCCCGTTACAGAAGTACTGGATAAACTCTTTGCCGGCCGGCCACTTACTTATAAAATACTGGAAAACAACCTGGTGGTTATTACCAACAGCAATACCGCCATTACGGAAACCAGGGTAACCGGTAAAATTACTTCGTCCATAGGCGAAGTACTTCCCGGCGTTACCGTATCTGTAAAAGGCAGCAGCCTGGGTACACAAACAGATGCCAGTGGTAATTTCTCCCTTACCGTACCAGACAATGCAGTGCTGGTGATATCTTATGTTGGCTATGTATCCCAGGAAATTGCGGTAAGCGGTCGCACCACTATTAACGTTACCCTGGTAGCCTCTACCCAGAAAATGGATGAGGTGGTAGTTATCGGTTATGGTACCGCCACCAAGCGTGATCTTACCGGCTCAATAGTAAAAGTGCTGGGCAAAGACATTGCAGACAAACCCAATACAAACCCCATTTCTTCATTGCAATCTAAAGTGGCCGGTCTTTCTGTTGTAAACGATGGCAGGCCCGGTGAAGACCCTGATATCCGCATCCGCGGTACCATCAGCATTGGTTCTGTACATCCTTTGTACGTGGTAGACGGTATCTTAAATGATGATATCAAATTTCTTAACCCCAACGATATTGAATCTATAGAAGTACTTAAAGACCCTTCCTCACTGGCCATCTTTGGTGTACGCGGCGCTGCCGGCGTTATCATTGTAACCACCAAAAAAGCAAGGGCAGGCCAGGTTACCGTAAACGTAAACAGCACATGGGGAGCCAAACAACTGGTAGATGCCGTAAAAGTGGCCGATGCCGCCCAGTTTAAACTACTGCTGAATGAAGAAGCCAACAACCGCATTTTAGACAACGCCGGTGACCTTGGCCTCAGAACCTTTATAGACAACCACCTCTCTAAATGGAATGGTAATACAGACTGGCAGAAAGCCGTTACCCGCACCGCTGTTTTTAACACCAATAATATAAGCGTGGCCGGCAGCAGCGACAAAAACCGTTTTTACATGGGCGTTGGTTATACAAAAGACCAGGGTTTGGTAAAACATGTGGAGCTTGAAAAGATCCAGCTTTCTATCAATGATGAATACAAGATCAACAACTTTATAAAAGTGGGTTTTAACCTGAACACTTCTAAGGAGAAACTTCCTTATGATGCCAATGGCCTGTTTAGCGATGCCCGCCGTATTGCCCCCATTGTACAACCATATTATCCAGACCAGGGCCTCTACTCCGTGTTGCCCAATATTCAGCAAACCCTTTCTAACCCGTTAATGGTGCTGGAAAACCGCTATGCCAATAACCCCAAAGACCGCTACCGCATTGTGGGCAGCGTTTTTGCCGAAGTAAATATTCTGAAGAACCTAACGGCAAGGGCTACCTGGTATGGAGACTGGACCAACCAGCGAGACGTAGTATACACGCCCATTTACAATGGTTATAACCCGGATGGTGCCAATAACCAGCCCACTATTGATAAAGTATCTGTAGTAACCAAAGTAAGTGACGACCGCTACGATACCAAGAAATGGCAACAGGATTATGTGCTCACCTACAAAAAGAACTTTGGCGCACACAACCTTACCGCTACCTATGGTTTTGAAACCTATTTTAAGGGCTATAACAAACTGCACGGACAGGTAGAACAAAAAGCCAACGGAGACCCCATACCCAACGATAAGCGCTTCTGGAATGTAGACAATGGTTTTGGAGACCCTTCAAGCAAAGTATCAAGCTCTGCACAATACGAGCAGGCCACCGTATCTCACCTGGCACGTATACTCTATAGTTTCCAGAACAAGTATTACCTGAACGCCTCTTTCAGAAGAGATGGCTCCTACGCCTTCTTTAAAAACGGTAATACCTATGATAATTTCTACGCCTTTGGTGCCGCCTGGAACCTGGCCAAAGAAGCGTTTATGGTTAACCAGCGCTTTTTTAACGACTTTAAAATAAAAGGTTCATGGGGCCTGCTGGGCAACCAGAGCACCTATGATGAGAATAACAACTATCCTTTATACCCCGCTTTGCTCAATAACACCTCACCCGTGTTTGGACAATTTGTCTACCCTGCCTACTCTCAGGCCTACCTGCCTTTTGGAGATTTACATTGGGAACATGTAAAGGCACTGGAAGCCGGCTTTGAGTTTCAGGCACTGGGCAACAGGCTGCATTTTGAAGCGCTGTACTACAAAAAGAAAACAGAAGGATTTCTTGTGCAGGTACCCGGTATTGCCGGCGCCACCGGCGGTCTTGGCAACACTGGTGATATTGAAAACAAAGGCTTTGAGTTTTCCGGTAGCTGGACGCAGAATTTCAATAAAGACCTGGCCGTTACCGTTAGTGGCAACCTCTCTACCATTAAGAACAAGGTGCTGAAGCTGAATGATACCGGTTACAAACTGGCCGCCGGTGAAACCAACCCCAACCAGACGGAAGCCGGTTACCCCATTGGTTATTTCTATGGCTTTGTGGTAGACGGTGTTTACCAGAACGCACAAGACCTGGCATCTATGCCGGTAAGCCTTTCCGGTGGCGTACCCACCCTGGGTGATCTTAAATTCCGCGATGTTAATGGCGATAAGAAAATTACCGACGATGACAGAACCATTATTGGTAACCCCACCCCCAAATTTACCTATGGCGCTTCTGTAGCCATCACCTTTAAAAACTTTAACCTGGGTGTAGACATGGGCGGTGTATCCGGCAACCAGATCTACCGCATATGGGGTACGTCTGAAAACCAGTTTTCATTGTACAACTATGCAGCAGATAAACTGAACCGCTGGCATGGAGAAGGCACTTCTAACTTTATTCCTATTCTTAACAACGGCAGAAAGATCAATCGCCTTCCCTCTACCCTTGGCATAGAAAGCGGCAGCTACTTCCGCATCAGGAACCTGCAGCTGGGCTACAACCTGCCTGCCACACTGGTGAACAAAGTGCATATAAAGTCTGTGCGCATTTTTGCCAACGTACAAAACCTGAAAACATTTAAAAAGAATGCTGGCTACTCTCCGGAGTTTGGTGGCACCGGCCAGCAGGCCGCTATTTCTTTTGGACTTGATAACGCAGATGCGGCAGGCGCCATACCACGCATTATCACTGGTGGCGTAAATATTACTTTCTAAGTTTTTAATTTCTAAAAATATTAATGTATGAAAAGTGTAAAAACCGTTTTGTGGATTTTCAGCCTGGCCCTCCTGGTGGCCGCGGTGCCGGGTTGTAAGAAGTTCCTGGACCGCAAGCCACTGTCTGCCACGCTGGATGATATACCCGGCGGTGGGGTAGAAGGACAAATACTGGGCCTCTACGGCGCCATCCGCCACCCGGATGCTTCCGGCAATGGCTTTGGCGGTATCATGTGGCTGGGCCTGCACGCCATACGCAGCGAAGATGTTGATGCTACTGCAGACCCTAACGGTACCGGTTATGCGAATATCTTTGACCGCTTTAACTACGCCGTAGACGACTGGGGCCCTAACACCTATTATGAACAACACTACAAACTGCAGGCCCTGGCCAATACCGCCATACAGACCATTGACTCATTAAACCTTACAGACCCTGACAACCAGCGCAGAAAAGCAGAAGCCATGTTCTTCAGGGCCATGACCTATTTTGACATTGTACGCGTGTACGGCGAAGCTCCGCTGATACTTAAACGTATCTATAACCCCTCTGAGGCCAATGTGCCAAAATCTACCGCAGACCAGATCTATGCCGCTATAGATGCAGACCTGAGCTTTGCAGAAGCACACTTACCGTTAACCTGGACTACCAGTACAGGCGATAACCGCTACCCCGGCCGCGCAACCGTTGGCGCAGCCAAGGGCCTGCACGCAAAAGCCTACCTGCAACGCAATATGTACGCGCAGGCATTGGCGTTGTGCAAAGACGTTGTAAACAGCACGCAATATGATCTTGAACCAAACTTTGGCCAGCTCTGGACCAACGCCGGTGAAAATTCTAAAGAACGCATCTTTGATATACAGGCCTACCAAAGCGCCGGCCGTAAAGACGATTACTGGAGCTGGTGGGGTACAGAACAGGGCATCCGCGGCCCCGGTGAATGGGATCTGGGTTGGGGCTATAATATTCCTACCCAGGCATTGGTAGATGCCTTTGAACCCGGTGACCCAAGAAAATTTGAAACCATACTCTTCTCCGGCGCGCCGGATGATACCGCCGGTAGCAGGGGCTATAAAAAGAGATTACCCTCTTACCCCGGTACGCTGAACGTGCCCTACTGGCCAAAGAAAACTTATGCAGACCCCGCAGACCAGGTATTGGTGGGCGATGTGCATGGCGCAACTTATATAAACCAGCCGATAATAAGATATGCAGATATTTTGTTGATGGGCGCAGAAGCCGCCAATGAAACCGGCGATGGTGCTACCGCAGAAACCTGGCTGGAAAAAGTGCGTGCCCGCGCACGCAATGGTGGCGCAGGCGTACTGCCCAAAGTAGTCTTTGCCAATAAAACGCAGATGAGAAGCGCTATTAAACATGAGCGCATGGTAGAGCTGGCCCTGGAGGGTGGCCGCTTCTTTGACCTTGTGCGATGGGGCGATGCACCAGCCGTGCTGGGTCCGCTGGGATACCAGCCAAAACATGCGCTGTATCCGTTGCCAAAACCGGAAGTGGATAAATCTAACGGGGTGCTAAAACAAAACCCTAATTATTAAACAAATTAACTTGTCAGTCGCCTGCAGCAATGCGGGCGACTGAATTTTGTTACAGCAGGAACCAATACACTATTGTTGACACAGTAACGCCCTAACAGCAGGTATGAATACAAGAAAGATCTTTTTGTGCTTGTTGGCCATCAGCGGCCTCTGCAGCGCCTGCCGGCAGGAAGCCAAAAGATTTACACTGGTAAGTGAAGGTAGCAGTGGTATTGACTTTTCCAATCAGCTGGAGAAAAGAAAAGGCTTTGGCATTTTATACTATATCTATTATTATAATGGTGCCGGCGTGGCCACCGGAGATATTAACAATGATGGTTTGCCCGATATTTATTTTACCGCCAACAGCAAGGGCCATAACAAACTCTATCTTAACAAGGGCAACTTTACATTTGAAGACATTACAGCACAGGCAGGCGTGGCGGGTACCGCAGATTGGTGCACCGGCGTTACCATGGCAGACGTAAACGGAGATGGTTACCTGGATATCTATGTTTGCGCGGTACAGGGCATGTACGGCCTGCAGGGCCGCAACCAGCTTTTTATTAATAATGGTAAGAACGCCATGGCCGGTAAAACGCCCATGTTTACAGAAAGCGCCGCAGCATTGGGGCTTGATGTGGCCGCCTTTTCTACCCAGGCCGCTTTTTTTGATTACGACCACGATGGTGACCTGGACTGCTACATTGTAAACCAGTCTCACCACCCCAACCAGAATATAACGGACACCATTAACCGCCGAAAGGTAGATGACCACGCGGGCGATCGCCTATACCGCAATGATATCAGTAGCACGGGCCGCTTTACAGATGTATCTGCGGCGGCCGGCATTTACCAGGGAAATCTTGGCTATGGCCTGGGCCTTGCCGTGGCAGACCTGAACAATGATGGCTGGGATGATATTTATGTGGGCAATGATTTTCATGAGAACGATTATTATTACATCAACAGCGGCAAAGGAACCTTTACAGATGGCAGCTACACGCATTTCAGGCATTTTTCACGCTTTAGCATGGGCAATGATATAGCCGATTATGATAACGACGGCCAGCCAGATGTAATTACCGTAGACATGCTGCCTCCTGATGAAAAAGTATTAAAAAATTACGGCAGCAACGAAGAACTGCAGGCCTACCGGCAAAAAATTACCAGGAATGGTTACCAGTACCAGTACTCAAGAAATTGCCTGCAACACAACAATGGCAATGGTACAAGTTTTAGTGATGTGGCTCTGGCAACAGGCGTAGCGGCCACAGACTGGAGCTGGACACCGCTGCTGGCAGATTTTGACAATGACGGCAACAAAGATCTTTTTATCAGCAGCGGCATCGTAAAACGGCCCATGGACCTGGACTATGTGCGTTTTGTATCTAACCTTTCCCTAAAACAGGCGGCCGCCCATTCAGATGAGTTTGATGAGCTGGCACTTGAAAAAAGTCCCGAAGGCTCATCCTATTGCTACCTGTACACAGGCGTTGGCAAGGGTGGCTTTACAGACAGGGGCAAAGATTGGGGCATACAGGACCAAAAAGGTTTTTATAACGGTGCCGCCTACGCGGATTTTGATAACGATGGTGACCTTGACCTGGTGGTAAATGCATTGAACGGACCGGCTCTCTTGTATAAAAATAATAGCACCGGTAATCATTATACCAGCATTGCCTTACAGGGTGAAGGCATGAACCGCAACGGCATTGGGGCAAAAGTATATCTCTATGCCGGCGGACAATTGCAATACCAGCAGCAGATGCTTACCCGTGGTTTTCAATCTGCGGTGGCACCGGGCCTGCATATAGGGCTGCGCAATGCAACAACCATCGACAGCCTG
>DATJGC010000249.1:0-2786 GCA_035495345.1 Chitinophagaceae bacterium
TTTCTCAACTCAGTAACACCTACGTCTCTGATCCTAACCAGGTAGTAAAACTGCAGCAAAAAGTGATGGTAACGGTAACAGAAGTTGATGTGGCGCGCAAAAGAATTGCCCTGAGCATGAAGAGCGCTGCCGGTGCTGATCGTGCTGAACCCAGGCAGGAAAGAAAAAGTAGTCCTGCCGGTAACGGTAAAAATGCTAAACAAAAGGAGGCGCCGCTCAATCCCTTCCAGGCAAAACTGGCAGAATTGAAAAAGAAAATGGGCTAAGTATTTATCAAGCTAAGATCCGCTGTGAGGGCGCACTTACGGGCTTCCACATAATAATATAAAAGAGAGAGGGTTGTCTTTTGCAAGACAACCCTCTCTTTATAAGGAATTCATTGAAAGCGATGAGCTATACAAGTTGTTTTCTTTTTTTGCCCAGCCACATATCCAGCAACATCAGCCCGATTACCACATTCACCATCATGAAAATACTGGTGTAAGTATTGTTGAAAAACCTGCTGAAATCTATCTTACCGGGGTTGTATTTGGTTAAAATATCATTGCCGGCGCCGGTATTATCGGCCCAGTTTATTTGGCCAAATCCATAGAGCACCATGCCCGCAATCATGACTATAAAAAAGATGCCGATGCCGTAAATGATTTTTTTATTGATGTAGGTTTTTGTGGCGGGCGTTATTTGCAGCCTGGTAATTTCTTCCATTACATTCTGAGAAAAGCGAAGCGAAGGCTGTTCCAGTTCAAGTGCATCCTGCATGAGCTGGTGAACATCCAGCAGCTCATGGTATTTATTGCGCCATGCTTCCTGGCTGGCAATCAGTTGCTCAACAAACTTCCGTTCTTCCGCATTGCCAGCGCCGTCTATGTACTCCCAGAGCTGATCCTCCATTTGGTTGTTGTCTGTTATCATACTGTTTACCCCGCAGGGTTTGTTTAAGTTACTGATTTAATAGCTAAAGTAAAACGCTTATTGTTAAGAAGCAGTAAACGTTTTAGGGCCGTTTGCACGGTTCAGGCCAGGTCTCTAACCTCCTGCGCAAAATGCTTTTCCATTTTTTCTTTTAAACGCACCCTTGCCCGGTGCAGTTTTACTTTTACTGTATTAGGTTCCATCCCCAGTATAGCGCCGATCTCTTCCAGGCTTTGTTCTCCTTTATAAAAAAGCGTGATAATTTTTGCATCATCAGGGCTCAGCAATTGAATGGCCTCATTCACCATGGCTATCCTGCTTTTTTGTTCTACCTGGTTGGCACGCATTCCGCCGTCCATATTATCTGCAACCGCAAAAACCTTTTCATCGTCCAGAGAGCGCGTGTCCAGCTTTTTCTTCCTTAAAAAAGTGATGCAGCTGGTATTCACAATGGTGTACAGCCAGGTGCTGAATTTTGAATCTCCCCTGAAATCAGACAAACAGCGATAGGCTTTTACGAAGATGTCCTGCGCAATTTCTTCGGCATCTTCGCGGCTGCTGGTGTACCGCAGGCAAATGGTAAACACAAAATTCTGGTAACGTTGCACCAGCTGGGCGTACGCCTGCTTATTGCCCTGTAAAACAGCGCTGATAATTTCTTTATCGTTTGGCCCGGTTTGCATGTTCTGGTAATATGACTACTGGTGAGTGGAAAAGGTTACAGTGCTGCCAAAAGGGGAGGATCTTATAATATAGCTCTCATGGTATTGGTTAACGCTGCTAAGTAAGGCAGATTTGCCGCACAAGGAAAGAGCATGCCGCCTGAAATACCGCTTTTTCAGCGTAAAACACCCTTTTTTACCGGTAAGCTGTAACCTGCCCGCACGGGTGGTAGTCATAGTTGTTGTAAGTTCTTTGAGCAGGGGTATAGTTCAGCAAAAAGCAGCGAAGACCCCCGTTTCAAAAAATGTTCGGAAGACTGTAACCTGGGCGAACGACTGGTAGTCTTAGAAAGAACAGGAACAACGAAATTTAAAAAATATAAAAAATACAACTATGCACGGAGAATTAGTACCCCTGGTAATGTTTCCCACCCTTTTCGCTATGATATTTGGCATCGTTTACCTGAGAAGTCGCGAGAACATGGCAATGATAGAAAAAGGCCTCAACCCAAAAGAATTTGCCAACCGCCCTGCTCCTTACAAGAACCTGAAATGGGGCTTGCTGCTGATTGGTTCTGGTGTAGGCCTGATGCTGGCTTATTTTATTACCCAGTATATGTTGCACGATGAAGAAAATCCGGCCCTTTGGTTTGCCTTTATTGGTATCGGCGGCGGTCTCGGCCTGATTGGCTCTTACCGCATAGAAAAGAAAGAATTCTGGGATAAGGCCCCGGGTCATGCCAACAGCATCTAAGCCTCAGCGCATGATTGATGCCTGCACCATGCCTTGCACCTAAACCCTCAAAAAGATTGGCAGCAGCTCATCAGCTGTTCAGCACCCGCAAGGGTGCTTTTTTATTTGATAAACGATCCGTAGTTACCTACGTGATACAAGAAATGTAAAAGCTACGGTTACCGCGCCCCTACCAGCGCCTGTTTGCTAAGTTCTTCGGCGCCTTTAATGATGGTGGGGTCACTGGCATTGAGCACCTCGTAGAAACCATCATTGCGCCACTGTTGCCGCGCAATCAGCGCTATAATGCGTTGCTGCGCAAAGACTTTATCTTTTGCCGTCAGGCTTTCTACGTTTACACTGTCTTTTAAAGCAAAGCCTGCAAACTGGTTCCACAACGGGGCTGAGGCTTTGTACTGGTTGTACAATTCTTTGGCAGAACCCATTGCCTGCAGGTCTGCTCGGTGCTGCATAAAATA
>DATJGC010000250.1:0-9883 GCA_035495345.1 Chitinophagaceae bacterium
TGTATTTTTTTACGGAATCATGAAACTGGAAACAATCCTCCTTGGTATAATCAAAGCGACCAAGGTCTGCAAACTTATAATCACGGTAGTTGCTGAATCCGGCATTAACGGCCACTTCCTGCCGCTTGTGCACCAGTTGGGTGTAGAGCGTATCCAGGCTGTCTTTGTCTGCCGCCCGGCGTTCGTTTATTTTCCGGTACACGCTTTCCCGCAATTGGCGATCGTGGCTTTCCAGAAATTTGGCAGCTTGTTGCAGGGTGTATTCCTTGCCTTCCACCTCTACCGTCATCTTTCCCGAGATAACACCAAACTGTTGTGCCATTACGCTTAGCTCTGCCAGAATGGGAATGTTGATCTCCCTGAAAAGATCAATGCTCTTTCTAACGGTGCGCAGGTAGGTATAATATTTTTTCTGGTCCAGCTCCGCGGTGTACGGGCATTCTACCAATTTGCGGTTAATGCGGTCTGCAAAGGGCTGTATGCGAGGTTGTATCTGGGTTACAAAAAATACAAAGGCCTCTTCCAGCTATTTGTTTTCTGTATCGCAGGTCATTCTGATCTGTCTCCAGCAGGCGTCTTCGCTTATTACGGCTTCCAGCTCACTGGAGTCTTTTAGCCATTTTTCCAGGTCTGCTTTTGAACGCAGCGGCCTGTCTAGCAGCTGTTGAAAATAGGGTTCCAGTTGTTCCCAGCTGCTGAGCGTAAAATCTTTTGGTAAAAAACTGCGCGGTAGCGCCTGTATCTCTGCACTTGTCTGTATCATACGCTTATCTTTTAAAAAAAGCAGGCTACCCGCATCAGCTCGTTTTTTGTAACGTCTTTCTGCACGTAGCCTGCGCTATTAATGGAATGATTACTTCTTTTTAGGAGCAGCCTTTTTCTTGGGTGCTTCTTCTGTTTTTTCCTTCTCAGGCTTGGCAGCCTTGCTGGCCTTTGCTGCTTTTGCCGGCTTCTCTTCTGCTGTTTCTTCTTTCTTTTTAGGGGCTGCTTTTTTCTTGGGTGCTGCGGCTACCGGTTCTTCTTCTTTCTGTGCAGATGCTGCCTTGCTTGCCTTGGCGGCTTTTGCTGCGGGTTTGCTGGCGGGCTCGGCTGTTTCAGCTTCGGGGCTGTTATCAGCTTCTGGCAATTCAGCTACCGGTGCGGGCAGTTTTATATCGATATTGTTCTTCTGCAGAATTTCAAACCATTTAATGATCTTCTTCATGTCGCTGGTATATACGCGGTCGAAGTCAAGATCAGGATACGCGGTTTCAAAGTACTGCTTAATAGCAGCGTTGTCTTTGGTGTCTGGCAGGGGTGCAGCAGATTTCTGCATGGCCAGCAAAATATCTACGAGGTTAACATTATCGCGTACAGTATATATTTCGATGCTTTCCAGGTGCGAGAAGTTGTGGATACGGCTGGAGACAAACTTGGTTGTTTTATCATCCAGTGAACGTACAATGGCGCCGTCATTCTTGCTGCTGATAAGCTCGTGCAGGCCTGGCAAACCGGAAACGGCTATAATTTTACTATACTCCATACAAAGTTGTTTTTTAAAGGACGTGCAAGATACAGGAAAACCCCAAATCTCCCTCACCGGAGCCGGCAACAGCGCATTTCAGGCAAAAACAGTCTCCTGGGGGCTGAGGAGAAATATTACATCACATCGCTTAGGCGACTGTATTTGAGGCGGTAAATACGCCTTTGAACTTAAAAAATGTGGTATCATTAAAAAAGATGCGGGCAGTTACGTTGATATCGCCGGAGGCCAGTTCTGTGTAATCTGCATCTGTGTGAACGGTGCTGTTTTGGCCGGGGTCTATAACAGACAGAAATTTAAGGTCGAGCCCGGTATGCAGGCGCAACTGCCGGCTGGTGGCCATTTCAATTAATTCTTTAACCATTTGCATCATGCATACACCGGGTACAACGGCCTGTCCCGGAAAATGCCCTTTAAAGATGGAATGCTCCGGGTTAATTTTTAGCACGGAAGCGGTTCTGCCTGCCTCTGTAACCGTACTCACTACATTGTAAAAATCGCCCGCTAAGATCATTGCTTCAGTTTTTTTAGCCCAATCGTAAATTCAAAGGTAAGATGCCTTATGCCAATGGTATCCGGCATTCCATTGCTGTAATGCTGCATCACTGCTGCAACCACGGGCTTTCTCCGTGATGCGCGCTCCATTCTTAGAAGGTGCTGGCAGCTGCTGTCTGTAATATAATAATTATTGCCTTTTGACTGCGGAAATCCATAGTACAGCAGCCCATCTTTTTTGAGTACAAATAATTTTTGGGCCGATAGAGACTGCATCAGCACCAACTCAAAATCTTTCCTTAGCGTGGTGAGCACCGCCTTCTTGTTCATTTGCGGAAGAATGTAAAACACTTTGAACTCGCCGCTGGCTGTAAACGCAAGGTCGAAGTATTTAAAGCCCATTTCGTTAGAAAATACCAGGCGCGTGCTGCTGTCGGGCATTGCTTTTATGAGCAGTACACCGCTCAGGTGCTTTCCTACTACGTCTACAGTGGTTTTATAGATGGCTTTTGTAAAGACTGGTGTAAAAGATTGAGGGCAAGCAATAGTACCCGTTGTCTTTTGCATACCACGGTACACGGAACTACAGGCAGTGGCCATGAACAGCACACTACTTAACAGCAAATAACGCGTCCGGTATGCTAACATTCAGTTCTTTGTTTAGAAAGCTGATCAGGGTATTATCGCCAGATTGCTCGTACATTTCCAGCTTGTTAACAGAATAATCTTTTTTTGACAACTGGAGCGTAATTTTTTTAAAGTAGTCTTTCATATTGCGGGCTACCGGCAACAATTCAATCATCCAGCCTGCATTGCCTTCATACACACTCACTTTAAAATCTGTGTTAGACAAGGCTGTACCCTGCACACAATCTACCATCATGCGGTTTATCTGCTGAAATAATTTATTTGATTTTGTAGAGATCCTGTTTTCTTTTTGCCCGTCTTTTACATAGACATTGTTCTTGTTGATGACCACGAGGTAGGCAAACGGGTCATTGTATTCCATCCGCACCATATTATCTTTCTTAAAAAGAAATTTCCCTTTGGAGCTGATCTTTTCAGACAGCAGGCTAAGGTTTTTCTCCTGTACAAAATCTGCTTTTATAGATTGCGTCTTTTGCGCGGCCGCGGCAAATTGCGTTTTAAAAGCCGTCATATCTGCCACTGGTTTGTAACCGGCATATTGGGCTTGCAGGGTACAGGCAATAAAACAGGTTATCAATAAAAATACATTACGCATAGGGTTGCAGGTTTAACAATTTGTCGATGCTTACAATCTCATATCCTTTGTTGCGAACCTCTTTGATAAAACGCGGCAGCATTTTTACGGTGCTGGCGCTGGTATCATGCAGCAAAACAATGGCACCCGGTTGCAGCTGACCAATTATTTTAGCCAGCAGTTGTTCATCATCTTTTATCACCGTATCCAGGCTCCTGATGCTCCACCCGATTGGCTTCATGCTGGTTTGTTTCAAAGCGCGGGCCATATTTGGTGTGGTTACACCGTATGGCGGCCTGAATAATAAAGGCTTTTTTCCGATGGCTTTTTCTGCGGCTGTATTCATCTGTTGCAGGTCTGCCAGCATCTTCTTTGTTGAAAAAAGATCAAACCAAAAATGATGCGAGAAGCTGTGGTTGCCAATGATATGGCCTTCCGAGTCTATCTGCTGCAAAAGTTTTTCATGGCCTGCAATATTTTTACCGATGCAAAAAAACACGGCAGGTACCTGCGCATCCTTTAGTATGGCAAGAATTTCAGCGGTATGCGCATCGGCCGGGCCATCATCGAAGCTAATGGCTATTTGTCGCCGGTCTGTGGCACCACTGCACAAAACTTTCATAAAAAAACTGCTGCCTACATAGTAAGATCCGTAGAAAACAATGCCCGAATACAGCAGCAGCAAGGGCAAAAACCAATAAAATGAAAGTATGGATTGAAGCGCCAGTACTGCTAACAACGCAGCCAGCAGTACAAAAATAATATTGGTGTTGCGGTAAGTTAACATGCGCTAACCAGCATTATACTGTGGTGTAGTTGCTCATAATGATTATAAATGAGAATGCGGCGCAGGGGGCCGGTGGCCGGTGCAGCGGCCATAGATGGTACGGCCTGCTGGTGCAGGCTTACCGCCGCCAGCCAAAGTGCAAAAGCGGTGCTGGTGGGGTATTCTCCACAAAGCTGTTTGTAGGTGGCCTGCGGCGATGCGCTTAACAGATCTTCGTTCAAGGCTTGGTACCATTTATCTCCCCTGCTGTCTCCGTTGCGGCCGGTTATTACCAGGTCTATATCCGCTATGCTTAGCTGCTGTTGCTGCAACAATTGAACAATGGCCTCTTTTACTTCTGCCGCGTTTACGGGTTTATATACAGTTGTAAGCGCATCAAGTCTCGCAAGATCTGACTCGCCCTGCTGGTTGCTTAGCAGGAAGAAGGCCGCGCCCTCACCCGCAATGCTTCCTTTAGATGGGCTGGTAAATAACGCAGCATTGTTGACGGATGATGGCTTGTACAGGCCAAACCTGCTGAGGATGGCATGACTGTAGTCCGTTATTTCATCTGCCGCGCCCGCAAGCACGGCGTTGGCTGTTCCTTCTTCTAAAAGCATCAGCGCATCCAGCAAGGCGCTTTCAAAAGAGAAACCACGGTGCACAAATGTATTGTTGTATTGATGGCATTGCAGCAGCAGGGCTATCTGCGCACCAATGGTATTATGGGTTGATTGTATAAAGGCGGTAGGCGTTAGCATTTCTTCATTTTGCTCTACCATCTTTTTTAAGAAAATACCGGTGTCTTCAAGGCAGCCATAGGCCGTACCCATTACAATGGCATCCGGGTTTTTTACACCGGCCTGTTGCAAACATTCCATGGCAGCGGCCGTACCCATTTTTATGATGCGGCTCATACGTCGGATAAACTTAGCGTCTATGTATTGCAGGTAGTCTGGCTCTGTACAGGATAAACGATTGCCCTTTTGCACCAGCATTGCCGGCGAAGGTGCGCCCGGCAACAAGTAGCCAAAGGTTTTTTGCGGTGATATATTGCCGGTAGCCCTGATAAATGCTTTCATCTTACAGCTTTGAAAAAATTAAAGATGAACAATTACCTCCAAAGCCAAATGAGTTGCTCAGTACATGTTGTACATCGATGCCTTTTTGAAAACTTGTTTCCGGTACAAATGGCAGGGCCTGCATGGGCGTGTCTAAACGAAGGTTAGGATAAATGATACCGTGCCGTATGGCCAATGCGGAAAACACCGCTTCTATGCCGCCGCTTGCACCCAGGGTATGGCCGGTAAAGGCCTTGGTAGAACTCATGCGCGGAAAATGCGGTGCAAACAGCCGTTTAATGGCCGTGCCCTCAGAAATATCATTGTTATAAGTGCCGGTACCGTGCAGGTTAATATAGCTGATGGCGCTGGCCGGCAAACCAGTCATGGCAAGGGCAGATTGCATGGCCGCAAAAGAACCCGCACCATCCGGAGAAGAAGCTGTCTGGTGGTGCGCATCGTTGGCATTGGCGTAGCCGCTTAACTTGCAGTAAGGCTTGTTGGCCAGTTTCGCCGCCAGTTTTTCTGATACCAATACAAGGTACCCCGCGCCCTCGCCCAGGTTTAGGCCGCGCCTGTTTTCATCAAAAGGCTGGCACCAGGACCTGTCCAGTATCTGCAATGTATTAAACCCGTTGAGCGTAAATTTTGTGAGCGCATCTGCACCGCCGGCCACCACTACATCTAAAAGTTGGTGCCTGATAAGCCGCGCGCCAAAGAAAATGCTATTGGCGCTGGAAGAACAGGCGGTACTGATGGTGGTTACATAATGCTTTATGCCCAAGGCATCGGCTACCAATTCTGTAACGGCCCCGCATTCATGATTTGCTACCTGGTGCAGGTGGCCGCTGGTAGTATTTGTAAGAAACCCGGGAAAGAACAATTCCGTTTTATCCATACCACCAACAGAGTTGGCAGATACAAACCCGGTACGAAGGCCAGGGATATTTTCTATGTCCGCATCCTGCCAGGCTTCCCTGGCGGCCATCATGGCCAGTAAGGCAGTTCGGCTACGCGTTGCCGGTAGACCCGTGCTGGCGGCAAGTTCCTGGTTGCTCAGCTTTACTTCGGCCACCGGGATGGCATTTTTATGGATACTGTCCAACAATGTTATGTTTCCGATGCCAGCCCTGCCTGTTTCCAGAGATTGCAAACAACTGGCCGTATTGTTACCAACAGCGGAAACAACACCTACCCCTGCCACATAAACGCCTTCACTTGCTTTGTACATAAGTTAAATACTCACTGCCCAAAAATGCTGCAATTTATTTCATTACATCTTCTGCCTGCATCAAAGATGCTGCGGCCCTCTCCTGGTCTTTAAGGCCGATGCGCCTGCTACCATTTCAGGCGCGTGCTCGCTGAATGTATTCTGCCATGGTGCGCACGCTGCGGAACACTGTAGGACCTTCCTCTGCATTGTTTAGTTTAATGCCGTATTGTTGTTGCAGTAGTACAATCAGCTCCAGCGCGTCTATTGAATCCAGGCCCAGGCCCTCCACAAACAGCGGCTGATCATCACCGATGTCTTCCGGCTTTACATGTTGCAGGTTTAATTGTTCCACTATCTGCCGCTTCAAATCAGACATTAAGTTATCCATGTGTTTTCTGATAAATTTGATTAATATTTTCTATGGTAAAAGGCAATGCGCTATTGTTTTGCCTGGCTTCCACCAGGTACAGGCAGGCACGGTATGCATCGTCAAGCAACTCTACCCATCCGCAAATACATGCTTTAAGCGCCCCGCTGTTAAAAAGATGCGTTACATAATCATGTATAAATACCGCATTGAAATCATCAAAAATAAAGAAATCATTTTCTCCTTTAAACTGATGCCTGATGCATATTTCGCCCATGACAATGTTTGGCAGGGTATATACAAACAAGGCGGGGCTGGCCATTGTTTTCACCGTATCATAGTATTTGATATCGGTATCAAGGCTGCTGCTCCTGTTAGAAAACACCAGTCCTATCTCTTCCGGCGCATAGGCCTTTGCATCAAATGTTTGGGCCAGCAGTATTTCGGTGGCCAGCCACCCCAGTTTACAGAGGTTGTCCATTTTGTAAAACCTGGGATAATTGGCGCCTGTATAGCCATACACTGAAGCCAGGAAGGTTTGTACGGATGCCTCCTGCTGCCTGAAAACGGTGCTGCCGTTCTTAATGACCTCATTGCCCAGTATACTGCAACTGCCTGTGATATATTGCTTGTCAGTCAAAATGTGTCAATGATGCATTAATTGGCCTGCGCGGCATTGAACTTGTCTCTGGTACCAATTGTCTTGGCCAGTTTATTAACAGACGTTCTTGCATTCTTTACAAAATCATTGTTCATATCCCACACATAGCCGGCCAGCACAGAGCAGATCTTGTTCTTGATTTCCTGTACAGGATTGTCTGCAAAGAAAATGGTATCCAGGGTTCCATCGTACCAGGCTTCTACATAGGCGCGGAAGGTATCCACCCCCTGCATTACAGGTTGCATGTAATCGGTTTCCCAATCAACTGCTTCACCCTTTAATTTTTTTACCACCAGGTGGGCGGCTTTCTGGCTTGATACAGTGGCCAGTGTTACCCCGCTTGAAAAGATGGGATCCAAAAATTCTGTTACGTTGCCCGTGAGCACAAAGCCTTCGCCATAAAAAGTATTGGTGGTGGTAGACCATGACTCCAGCACGCGGGTTTCAAACATAAACTCTACGTTTTTAAAACGCTCACTGATATAAGGCTGTTCGGCAATCAGTGCACGTAACTGCGTTTCATTATCGCCGCCGTATTTCGCAAAAAATGCAGGATGCCCTACAAATCCAAGTGAGGTTACACCATTAGAGAAGGGTATTATCCAAATCCATACGCCCGGCGCATGTACTACAATGGTAATCCGGTTGGGCTCATCATCCATTGAACGCTTCTTATCATTGGTATGTACAAACAATGCTTTACGCGGGGGCTGTGTAGAGGGTTTATCAAGGTTAAACAAACGCGGTATCACCCGGCCATAGCCACTGCCGTCTACAATAAAGCGGGCCGCAATTTGTGTTTCGGCGCCGTCTTTATCTACTACGGTGGTTACTGAGTCTGAACCATTGAATTCAATGCCCGTTACCGTGGTTTCATAGCAAACAGGCACACCCATTTTTTCTACGGTATCTGCGAGGGTTTTATCAAACTCAGCACGCGGCACCTGCCATGTCCAGTTCCAGCCGGGGGTAAACTGATCAGCAAAAAAATAATCACATACTTTTCCATTCTTCACAAACTTGGCGCCCGACTTCTGCTGGAAGCCTTTTTCTTTTACTGCTTCTACAAAACCAGCATCTGTAAGCGCTTCCATACAACGGGGCAGCAGGCTTTCACCAATAACAAAACGCGGAAAGCGTTGCTTTTCTACCAGCTTTACGGAGTAGCCTGCCTGTTTAATAATGGATGCCGCTACCGTTCCGGCCGGACCGGCACCAATTACAAGCACATCAACCGTTTCTTTATTCATGTGATTTGTTTTTTTGCATTTTTACGCCAACTATGGGGTCATTTTACTACCGCCATCATTACCGGTGCATCATTTCTTCTTACGGCATTTTAAAAGCGTCTGGCTGAGCCCGATATTGTCTATTTGTTCAGCTATTTCAAAACCTGCCTTTTCTACGCAAGCCAAAAAGGTAGCTGCACTGTACATCTGGCTATTGCCGTTGGCAAGTGCTGTAAAATACAACGATGTCTGCTGCAGGCAAAATGCTGCAATTTCAAAACGTTGCCTGTCCCAGAAGGGCTCTAAAATAAACACCCAGCCATTATCATCAATTGCCTTGTGGCAGCGCTGTAAGATGGATACTATTTCATCTTCAGAGAAACAATCCAGGAACTGGCTCATCCAAACCGCATCAAAGCCACCAGGAAACTGAACGCTTTCATCCAGTATGTTTACCGGTGAAAAATGAATGCGGTGGGTAAGGCCGAGGTCTGCCACTTTCTTCTTAGCTACATTCAGTTGCCCCGGCAAATCCATGATAGTGATTTCAACATCGGGCGAATATTTGCTGGAAGCAATGGCCCATTTGCCTGTATTGCCGCCCACATCCAGCAGCTTTTTTATACCGTCTTTATAAACCATGGGCAATACGCGCGGAAAAGCATCGTCAGAAAAGAAATGGTCAAAGGCAAACCAGCTTTTCTGTACATGTTCTGGCAATTGAGAAAGCCCTTCATAAATGGTGGTCCATTCTCCAAATTCTTTCAGGCCGGCCGGCTTGCCGGTTTCAATGGCTTCATCAAGGCTGAACAGTCCTTTATAATTTACATCATGTATAAAATTCATGTTGGTGATGGTCAGCGGATCATGCAGGATAAAATGACCTGTTTTGGCCAGCGTGTATTTATTATCGTTCACCAGTACCAGGCCCATGCTAAGGCCAGATTCTAATAATACACGAACACCGTAGACCGGCAGTTTCACTTTTTCTGCGATGGCGGCAAGGGTGATGCCCTTTGCACCGCTGTTTTCAATTTCTGTTAAGATGCCGCTGTTCCGGAGTGTTCTGGCTGCCTGGAATATGACGGGGCCAAAAGCGATCCATTGCGCGGCTTCCTTGGCTTCAAAGGCTGATTTCTTGTCCTTGCTAAAAAAATTCATCTGTACTATCTCTTTTTCTATGTTTACTGAGGGCGCTTGCTAAAAACGATGGCTGCATTGCACCCGCCAAAACCGGAACCCGTTTTGAGGCAATGCTGCGCCTGGACGGGCATTGTTTTGCCGCATACGTTTACGGCTGCTGAAACACCGCTGGCTGCAAACCCGCGGGTGCCAATCATGGTACCC
>DATJGC010000251.1:0-11987 GCA_035495345.1 Chitinophagaceae bacterium
TTACAAAGGAAGCCATTGCCAAATTCAAACTCAAACGGTAAAGAACAGGAGAGAACCGGCCATGGCGGCATCCGTGCACATGATACCTTCATTCAACCTTCATACTTACCAGGATTATTGTACCGCGGTGGCTGCAAAAGATCCACAGCTGCAAGCCATTTTGGAGCGTTACGGTCATCCGCCTTTTTGGAGCCGTGCCGCCAGCGTTGAAAGCATCGTACACATTATTTTAGAGCAGCAGGTATCACTGGCATCTGCAAAAGCCGCCTTGGTGAAACTGCAACAATTGATGGGCGAAATTACTGCGGAAGGATTGTTGGGCTTAACAGATGAAGCATTAAGGGCCTGTTACTTCAGCCGGCAGAAGGCCAGCTACGTGCGTGATCTTGCCAGGGCAATAGTATCAAAACAATTAGACCTGGAAGCGCTGGCTACCCTGCCCGATGATGACGTGCGCTCAGCGTTGAAAAAAGTAAAAGGCATTGGCGATTGGACAGTAGATGTATACCTCTTGTTTGTGCTGCACCGGCTGGATGTATTCCCTACCGGCGATCTGGCAATGGTGAATGCCTTTAAAGAAATTAAACAATTGCCCAAACAAACAGGCAAGGAAGAAATACTGGCCATGGCAGAGCATTGGCGACCCTACCGGTCAATGGCTACGATGCTGCTCTGGCATCATTACCTGCGTTCAAGAGCGAAGAGCAGTTCTTAGTTCAGAGTTCTTAGTTCTCAGTTCTTGGTTCTTAGTTCCTAGTTCTTGGTTCTTAGTTGCGGAGTTCTTAGTAAAACGTTTGTTGTTGCGTGTAGTTGTTCCACACTACCGGCTTCACTAGCTGCCCTCTTCAAGCTCCTTTTCTCCTTCTCCTCTTAGTCCCTTTTCTCCTGCCCTCTTAGCCCCTTTTCTCCCCCTCCTCTTTTCTCCTTTTCTCTTTCTTCTCTTAGCTCCTCTTAGATATTCAAACCACCGCAGGCACTGATCACCTGGCCGGTGATATAGCTGCTGAGATCAGATGCCAGGAAGAGAGTGGTATTGGCAATTTCTTCGGCAGTGCCAAAGCGTCCCAGTGGTATTTTATCGAGAAATGCTTTTGAAGCATCGCCTTCCTGCAGGTAATGCGTCATGTCCGTTTCAATAAACCCGGGAGCGATGGCGTTGCAGCGGATGTTGCGGCTGCCCAGTTCTGCGGCAATGGACTTGGTAAAGCCAATGATGCCGGCCTTGCTGGCAGCATAACTGCTTTGGCCTGCATTGCCCCGAACCCCAATGATGGAACTCATATTAATGATGCTTCCTTTTTTTGCTTTCATCATGGGGCGGATCACCTGTTTGGTCATATTATACACGCTCTTCAGGTTGATGTTCATCACCTCATCCCATTGCTCCGGCGTCATACGCAACAGCAGGTTGTCTTTAGAAATACCTGCATTGTTTACGCAAACGTCTATGCTTCCAAATTCTTTTAAAACATCATTTACAAATGATTCACTGGCGGCAAAATCTCCGGCATTGCTTTTATAGGCTTTTGCTTTTACCCCCATGGCCAGCAGTTTTTCCTGCAGTGCCGTGGCCTTATCTGCGCTGCTATCACTTACATAGGTAAAGGCAATATGAGCGCCCTGCGCGGCCAGTGTGCTGGCAATACTTTCACCAATACCTCTTGCGGCACCGGTTACAATAACAACCCTGTTATCCAGTAATTTCATCGGCAATTTTTGAGATAGGCAAAGTAAGGGAAATAAATTCTATGATACCAAATACTTGATCAATGATTTAGTGCAAGTATCTCCTCCAGCAATGTTCTGTCGTTGCTCAGCCTGGGTACCTTATGCTGGCCGCCCAGTTTTCCTTTTGCTTTCAGCCAGGCATTGAAGGTGCCGCTTTTGAGCGCGTGCAGTATGGGCATGCGCAGGGCAATGTCTTTATAACGCTTTGCTTCATAATCACTGTTAACGCTTTGCAGCGCAGTGTCGAGCGCTTGTGTAAAAGCCTCCAGGCTGTCGGGTTCTTTTTCAAATTCAACCAGCCATTCATGTGCGCCATTGCTGTTACTGCTAAAGAATACAGGAGCAGCGGTATAGTCGTTTACGATAGCACCGGTTTTTTCTGCGGCAATGGCAATGGCTTTGTCTGAATTGTCTACAATGACTTCTTCGCCGAAGGCATTCATATAATGTTTAAGCCGGCCGCTTACTTTTATTTTATAGGGATGCAGGGAAGTGAACTGAACAGTATCGCCCACAATGTATCGCCAGAGGCCGCCGGTGGTGCTGATGATGAGGGCGTAATTTTTATGCAGTTCTACCTTGCCGAGGCCAACGGTATGCGGAAACTTTTTTCCGTATTCTTCAATGGGCATAAACTCATAGAAAATACCATGTTGGGTAAAAAGCAGGAGGCCTTCTTCAGACGGGCTTTCCTGTGCGGCAAAAAAACCTTCACTGGCATTGTAGGTTTCAAGGTAATTGATGTCTTTGCCAATCAGTTGGCGGAACTGCTCACGGTAAGGCACAAACGAAACACCGCCATGCAGGTACAGTTCCAGCTGTGGCCATACTTCAGCAAGGTATTGTTTACCGCTTATTTCAAGAATGCGTTTGATGAGCACCAGCGTCCAGGTAGGAACACCTGAAATGGAGGTTACGTTTTCTTTGATGGTGGCCTGCGCCAGTTGTTCAATTTTGCCTTCCCATTCATCCATCAGTGCAATACTGAGTTCAGGGGTTCTGATCCAGTTGCTCCAAACGGGCGAATTTTGCATGAGTACGGCGCTGAGATCTCCATACTGTATGCTCTCATTGAGTTTGTTTACCTGGTGACTGCCGCCAATAACCAGCCCTTTGCCGGTGAGCAGGTCAGACTCCGGGAAATTTTTATAATACATGGTAAGCACATCTTTGGATGCCTGGAAATGGTTTTCTTCCAGGCTCTCTTTGCTTACCGGTATAAACTTGCTTTTATCGCTGGTGGTGCCGCTGCTTTTGGCAAACCACTCAATGGGTGTATTCCAGAGCACATTCTCTTCGCCATTCATCATGCGTTCTATGTACGGCTTAAGATCATCATACTCATGCACCGGCACCGTTTGTTTAAACGTCTTTAGCGAGAACAGTACATTAAACTTGTATTGCCGGCCAAAAACGGTGTATTGGGCGGCTGTTACCAGGCCCTGCAATACCTCTCGCTGGGCAGCAACGGGTTCTGAAGTCCAGAGTTCTATAAGTCGTAGCCTTAAACGGGCCAGCCTGGATATTGCAGGCGATAGTAGTTTCATACCTATGCGGCAAAATAAGTAAATGCCATGACACTTATCTATTAAAAACCAAATACTGCGGATTGGCCGGTATGTTCAGGTATGCAGCACCTTGCTGATGGCAGCGCATTGTCATTGCAACTGTGAAAGAAACGCCGCTGCAGTAAGCATGCAGTTGTAAGCAAATGTTGTTATTGCTTTGGGCCATAATGATAGCATAACAATACAGCGGAGACGGCCACTATCCTTTCTGTGCAGATTTGGCTTCCTCGTGCAGGTAGTCTTTTCTTTTCAATTCAAAGTTTCTGCCAAGGTACAGGCGGCGCACCTGTTCATCTTCTGCCAGTTGTTCTGCGGTGCCATGTTTAAATATCTTTCCTTCAATCAGCAGGTAGGCCCTGTCGCAGATGGAAAGGGTTTCATTTACATTGTGATCTGTAATCAGGATGCCAATGTTCTTTGTTTTTAAACGGGCTACTACGGTTTGAATATCTTCCACGGCAATAGGGTCTACGCCGGCAAAGGGTTCATCCAGTAAGATAAACTTTGGGTCTACGGCCAATGCCCTTGCTATTTCGGTTCTTCTTCTTTCTCCGCCGCTGAGGCTATCGCCGTTGTTCTTTCTTACGTGTTGAAGGCCAAACTCATCAAAGAGGCTCTCCAGCTTTTCTCTTTGTTGTTGTTTTGTAAGTGTCGTCATCTCCAGTATCGCCTTAATATTATCTTCCACGGTTAGCTTGCGAAAAACGGAGGCTTCCTGCGGCAGGTAGCCAAGGCCCATCTGCGCACGCTTGTACATGGGCTGGCGGGTAATGTCTTCATCATTAAGGAATACAGTGCCTTCATCTGGCCGTATAAGCCCCACCACCATATAAAATGTAGTTGTTTTGCCGGCGCCATTGGGGCCCAGCAGGCCCACAATTTCACCTTGCTTAACCTCTACAGATACATGGTTTACAACGGTGCGGTTGCGATAACTTTTAATCAGATCGTGTGTATGAATGGTCAGGCTCAAGCGGACTGGTTTTTACAAAAGTACCGCAACTACTGCAAACCAGGCAGCCGCTGTTTTATTTAACAGGTTTTTGATATCTAGCCAACCATGAGTATGTTTGCGCCTATATTTAACCGCAATGAAGGTAATTGACCATCTGAACAAGGCCGAGAAATGTCTGATTTCGTTTGAAGTACTGCCGCCGCTGAAGGGAAAGGGCATTAACGCGATATATGAACACCTGGATCCGCTAATGGATTTTAAGCCGTCTTTTATAAACGTTACCTATCACCGCAGTGAAACCATGTTTAAAAAGAAAGCGGATGGTACATTTGAAAAAGTGGAGGTACGCAAAAGGCCCGGTACCGTAGGTATTTGTGCGGCCATTATGAACCATTACCAGGTAGACGCCGTGCCGCACCTTATTTGTGGAGGCTTCTCCAAGCGTGAAACAGAAGATGCGCTGATAGATCTTAATTTTCTTGGTATAGACAATGTACTGGTGTTAAGAGGCGATGCTGCCAAGAACGAAGCGGCCTTTGAACCCCACCCGGATGGCAACCGCTATGCCCTGGACCTGTTACGCCAGGTATCTAACCTGAACAATGGTATTTACCAGGAAGAAGATATTAAAAATGGTGGAAAGACAAATTTCTGCATGGGCATTGCCGGCTATCCTGAAAAACATTTTGAAGCGCCCAACCTTGAAACCGATATGAGTTACCTGAAGGCCAAGGTAGACGCAGGCGCAGAGTACATAATGACGCAGATGTTTTTTAACAACCAGAAATATTTTGAGTTTGTAAAACTTTGTCGTGATAATGGCATCCAGGTGCCCATCATTCCCGGGTTAAAGCCCATCACCAATAAAAAGCAACTGACCATCTTACCCAAGATATTTCATGTAGATATACCTACTGATCTTACCAATGCCATCAGCAAAGCAAAGACAGACGAGGAGGTAGAAAAAATTGGCACTGAGTGGCTGGTGCAGCAAAGTAAGGAGCTGCGTGCATTTGGTGTTCCTGTGCTTCATTATTATACACTGGGCAAACCAAAAGTTATTTTTAACGTGGTAAAAGAGCTGGTATAATCTTTCTCTTTTTGCAATACAAAAAAACCGAAGCCTTTCGCTTCGGTTTTTTTATCATCGTTGAACGATCTTACAGCCTGAACCCAATATTGAAACTGAGTACGCGGTGTTTATTGCTATCGTTATTGTTTGCTTCGGTAGAATTAATTTTTGTTAGGCCATACCCGTAGTTTACAGAGAGCATTACAGTATTCAGTTGAAGGCCGGCGGTGCCGTTGAGGCCAAAATCAAAGCGGCGCATGATACCAAAGCCGGCGCCTTCCTGCTCATTAAAAGTGGTGGGGTCATCATTGCTGAAGCTGATATGTTCACTGCTGTTAAAAGCCACACCATACAGTTTTCCCTCTGTTTTATTTTTTCCGGCTACGCCGATGGCTGCATAAGGGCCTGCACCAAAAAACAGGGAAGAGTTGCGCGATGCCAGGGGCAGTTTAATAACGAGGTTAAGCGGTACTTCAATGTAATAAGGGTTGCTGGTTGCTTTGTAATACGAGGCATCGGTGGGCTGGCCACTTTGTGCTTTGGTACCCTTACCAGTATAGAGGATGCCGGGCTGCAGTGCCAGGAATCTTCCCAACGGCACATCGCCCATGATGCCAATATTAAAACTTGAAAGAGCAGCAGCCTTATCAATACTGCCGTCTGGGGTAACAGAAACATTGGCCAGGTTATAGCCACCTTTGATAAAAACACTGCCGTCTTGTGCAAAGAGGCCTACAGAAAAAATAACTGCTGCTAACGTAATCACGATAGTTTTCATAAACATGTTTTTGGGGTAAAGAATAAAAACAATGAGCTGTTGGTGTTTCCAGGACATTATGGCTGTGTGATAGCGGAACATCAATAAAGGATAAGGGTCTTTATTTACCGGCTGCGCGGTGGGTAGCCGCCGGCAACGCAGTATAAGAAGCGGCGGGGTGCAAAAAGTTTAATGCTAGCGGAGCCCGCAAGTTGAATTTATGCCTTGAAGTTTGGGACTGAGCGAGTTACAGGAGAAAATTATTTCCAACAGCTTTGAAGCACCGCTTCATTTACTTTAACGGGGTATTTTGTGCGGAGCGTAGCAATCCATTGGTTTTCAAGAAAGGCCTGGTAATCATTGATCACAAAGCCACGGGCATCTTCAAAACTGCGGGGGGCACGGTCTTTATACAGGTCTACCACGTAGGCAAAGCTGCTGGTATTATCGGTAGCGCTTTTAACGGGGGCCGACACCAGTCCAGGCCGTACACCATCACTAACGGACAAGGGCAGTTGCGAAAGCTCGAAGCGGCCGGAGTCTGCCTGCAGTGTTCCGTCTGAGGCCTGCACCAGTGTTTTCCAGGAAGTAGGCGCAGCGGCAATACTGTTTCTTGCCTTTACGGCGCTGGCTGAGTCATTACAGGTAAACAGTATCACATTGGCACTGGGCTCCCACCAATATTTTGTTTTGTTGCCGGCGTAGTATTTCTTAAGTGCTATTGTATCAGCAGCGGCCTTGTCCCACACCCGGCGCTGCATAATCTCAAACAAGAGGTTGCCGTCTTTAAATTCTTTTAGCTGGCTGGCAAATTCTTTATTATAGGTTTCAAGATGGTTGCGGTAGTAATCCAGTGCAGTAGCTTCTGCATATTGATTGAGCAACTGTCGGACAGATTTGCCGCGCAAAAGGTCTGGGGTTGATTTTAACCCTGTAAGATATTTTGCAAATGCATCGGCCGTAAATTTTTGCTGTGGAAATGAAAACAGCACGGTGTTATTGTTCATGCCCGGTAACTGCTTTGGCTGTTTACCCGCATAAATACTATCAATATAGGCCTGCAGGCTTTTTTCATTAAAGCCTGTCATGGCAAAGCCGGTCATCTTCATTACCTTTTGTGCCAGCATCTGCCTTGCCACCAGGATACGTTTGTCTGCCTGCACCGCCTGTTTCAGTGCTGCCATGGCAGCCACGTTGGCCGTATCTTTATTCACGGGTATTCTTTCCAAACGCTCTATGATGTGAAAGCCGAAAGACGTAAGTATGGGTGCGGCAATATCACCATCTTTTGCAAGTGCAAAAGCGGCCTGCTCAAACTCTGTATTGTAGCGGCCGGTGCCAAATTCAGGAAGGATGCCTCCCGACTGGAAGCTGATATTGTCTGTGCTGTATTTAGTGACCATATCTTTAAAAGAGGCCCCGTTTTTCAGCGCGGTATAAATAGAATCTGCCAGTATTTTTTTTCTTTGTCTTTCTTCATTGTCTGCATTGGGCATAAAGCCGATAAGTATCTGCGCGGCCTTCATTCTCCCCTCTGCAGGGCGTGCGGCCGTGGTGCTAAAGAGATGGTAGCCGGTGCGACTCCGGTACGGACTTGCCGTTTTGCCCACCGGGGTGGCATAGACAATGTTTTCAAACTCGTACGGTAATGTAAATACCGTAATAAAGCCAAGATCTCCTTTGTTAATGTGTACAGAAGGATCTGCAGAATAGGCTTCTGCTACAGACGCAAAAGAGGCACCGCCGTTTATTTTACGCCAGGCTTCCTGCGCTTTTTGAAAGGCTGCCAGGGTATCACCGTTGTCAAAAGGCAGGTAAATATGTGAAATGCGCAGATCCTGCTGGCTGCGCTTAAAGGCTTCGTTTACCAGCAGCTGAATGCTGGTTTCATCATTCATAAAACTCTCTATGATCTGGCTGCGGAAGTTCTGGAGTTCGGCGGCCTGTGCAGATATGGTATCCAGCTTAGCATCGTAGGCGGCCTGCACTTTTAGTTTGAAGCGAATGTACAGGTCCAGGTACTCGCGGTACGCTTTTTCTGTGTTGATGGTGCTGGTATTGTTTTTATTATACGCGCGGAGAAATTCTTCTTTGCTCACCTGTTTTGGGCCATAGGTAAACAGGGTTTGCGCGTACACACTGCATGTAAGAAAAATGAGTACTGCAGTTAAGGTTTGTTTCATAAAAATATTATTTGGATGCGGCAGCAGGCGCTTGCTTGATACTATGCCGGTGGCTTACTGTTTTTCTGCCTGCTTCATCTTTACGCTGAGTACCTCGTCTATCTGGTCGAACGTTAGTTTCTTGGCAATAATCCGCTTGTCTTTGTCTAGCAGGTAAAGAATGGGCGTCTGGTACACATCATACAGCTGGCGATAATTGGGTTTGCCGGCGGCATAGCCTGCATCTCTCTGCGCGCTGGTTTCATAAACGTGGATCCAGTCTTTTAAATTGTTGTCCCTGATATAGTTGGTCCAGGCTTCTTTGCCCCCGTCTACCATTACGCCATAGATAACCACGCCCAGCTTTTTCCACTTGGCCTGGTAAATAGAATCCAGTCTTGGCACCACTTCCTTGCAATGGCTGCAGGTGGCATCCCAGAAGCAAATCACCACGTAAGGCGCCTTTACATCATACAGGGGGCGCGGTTTGTCGGATGAATCTACCAGTTCAAGGTTCTGGGCCGGCGCGCCAATGAGGTTAGCCATGAGGCTGTAGGCGCGGTCTGTCATGTATTTCTTATATTTTTCGGTAAACCAGTCTACAGCGGGGTTATTATTGATGTATTTCTCAAAAAGATGCACAAATACAGCATCCTGCCCCATGTATTGCGGGTTGATGTATTGCTGCACAAAATAAGTCAGCAGGTATTTGTACATTTCTTTATTAGGGGCGGCTTTCGCCAGCATGATATCTACTTCGCGGGTAATGCTGTCAGGGTCAGGCACCACCAGTGTCTTGTAATATTTATCCAGTCGGGGTTCAAAAATGGGGGTACGCAGCAGGCGGTCATCGGTAAAGCTGATACCATCCCAGTAATGGCCTTTGAAGTAATTGTAGGCAAAAAGCGAGTCGTAGGCCGCAGCTGGTTGTTTGCTCTTGGGTACCACGGGCTCTTTGAGAGATTTAAAGAGGGCCGCCAGCAGGGTGCCGGGGTATTTTGCGCTTACACTATCACGGTAGTGCGTCATGTTTTCGTTGAGTGCACGGAGGCGGGTGGTAATGGCGGCGCTGTCTCCGGCCGTTTTTGCGGTGGACAGGCTGCCCATCATTTCAGTGGCGGTCTTTCCATTGGCAGCCGCATAGGCAGAGTAAGATTGAAACAGCAGGTTCTCCGGTGAGTTAACAAATTTTATGCTTGCGGGCAGGCGGGCAGAGTCTGCCTGGATAGAAAACTGTTGCTGTTTGTCTAGCAGCAGCTCAAAAAGGATCTCTTTTTTTGGCGAAACAATGAAGTAAATGCCGCCATTGAGTTTCTGTTTACCCTTGAAAACGCCACTGCTGTTACTGTTGAGCAGCACCGAATCTGCCAGCGCCTTTATTTTGCCGTAGTAGTAACCCAGGTATACATACTGGTTTTTGTAGGGCTTCAGGGTAATACTGATAGCGTAACCACCGGTTTGGGCCCACATGGCGCCGCTGATACATAAACAGGAAAGCAATAATAGTCTCTTCATGGTACAACCATAACGGTTAAAGGGGCGAATATATTGAAAATACGTTTTTAACTTGGTTAAGCTGCTGGTAAAAAGCAGGTGGGTACAGTATCTTTGCGGAACACTTGAAAATAAAGGTTTTGAGAGAATTGTATATTGATATCAGCAACGAGGATGCGGGCGGCAGTCTTTACCGTGTGCGTACGCCCGAAGGCGGCGTTCATTTTAATTACAACCACAGTACCTATAACAGTGATACGGATGAATTAAAAGTGTTTGATGATCACTTTGCTGATTTTCAGTCGTTTTGGAACTTCATAAAAAAAGACCCCCAATGGTTTTACCTGCATCCACTCTATATACATCCTGAGCAGCGGGAGTTTATACGGCAGGAGCTGCTGTCTGCCAACTGGTCGGTGGCCGGAGATAAAAAATGGCAGGACAGCCACCAGCGGCAGTGGAAAAAGGTGCTTACAGACCCCGCCGATTACTACCAGGGTAAGCGCCCGTAAGAAGCCATCCGCACTAACCACAATACACTTATTTTTGCCCGATGCGTAAAAAGAACCTGGTGCTGGAAAAGCTCACTGTAGAAGACTATGCAGCGGAAGGAAAAGCGCTGGCCCGCACAGAAGGAAAAGTAGTATTCATTTCCGGCGCCGTGCCCGGTGATGTGGTGGATATTCAGCTTAGCAAGAACAAGAAAGACTGGGCCGAGGGAAGGGCCATAAGATTTCATTCCTATTCTGCAGACCGCGTACTGCCATTCTGCGAGCATTTTGGCGTCTGCGGCGGCTGTAAATGGCAGATGCTGCCTTATGAAAAACAGCTGGTATACAAGCAAAATGAAGTAGAACAAAATTTGCGGCGCCTGGGCAAAATTGCATTGCCTGCCATAGCGCCCATCATTGGCTGCGATACCATTGCGCGTTACAGGAATAAACTGGAATTTACGTTTAGCAATCGCCGTTATTTGTTGCCCGCCGAGATGGGCAATACGCCGGAAACATTGCAAATTAACGGTCTCGGTTTTCATGTACCGCGATTGTTTGATAAGGTCATTGATATTAATACCTGCCACCTGATGGCAGAACCTACCAACAGCATTAAAAACACCATCCGCGCCTTTGCACTTGAGCATGGCCTGCCCTTTTACGATATCCGCGAACACCGCGGCTGGCTCAGAACCCTTGTGCTTCGTATTTGTACCAGCGGCGAAGTAATGGTGAACCTTTGCGTAGCGTATGACGACCAGCCCATGATCAAAAAATTATTTGATCACCTCCTGCAACAGGTACCCTCAATTACTACCCTGCTGTATACCATTAACGGCAAGAAAAATGACAGTATCTACGACTTATCTCCACAGGTGTATTACGGTAAGGGTTATGCGCTGGAGACGCTGGAAGACCTGCAGTTTAAGATAGGACCGAAATCTTTTTTTCAGACCAATACCCGGCAGGGCGAAAAGTTATACCAGGTTACCCGTGCCTTTGCCGGGCTAACAGGTAATGAAACGGTATATGATCTGTATTGTGGCACCGGCAGCATCGGACTTTTTGTAAGCAGGCAGGCAAAGAAGATAATAGGTGTGGAGCTGATAGAAGAAGCCATTGCAGATGCGCGGGAGAATGCAGCATTAAACAATATACAGCACGCCAGTTTTTTTGCGGGTGATGTAATTGATGTTTGCAACGATGATTTTTTTGCCTTGCATGGAAGACCCGATGTTATTATTACTGATCCCCCGCGGGCGGGCATGCACGACAAACTGGTAAAAAAGATCCTGGACATAGCAGCCCCTAGAGTAGTATATGTTAGCTGTAACCCTGCTACCCAGGCGCGCGACTTGCAATTGCTGGATGAAAAATATGCCGTTACCCGCGTACAGCCGGTGGATATGTTTCCGCAAACACATCACGTAGAGAACGTGGTTCTTCTGGAACTGCTCTAGTTGTTCACTGTTCTCAGTTCTCGGTTAATAGTTCTCGGTTGAAAATTTCTGAATCTGAGGAAGTTTGAAAGCCGGAAATCCGGAGTTAATCCCCCATTAACTGAGAACCGAGAACTGAGAACCGTTCCTTAACATCTGTGAAAAATTATTCGACCGTCCGCAGGATTTTATGCACGGATGCAATTTCCGGCACGATATTTCGTTGGGAATAAGAAGCCATACATCATCTTCTATGAAGCAATCTTACGCTAACCAAGTAAACAGCCTGAGCCATGATGACTCCACGCCTCTTGTTCG
>DATJGC010000252.1:0-11644 GCA_035495345.1 Chitinophagaceae bacterium
TTCTTTACCGGTAAGCTGCTTTGGCATTGCATTGGGTTCTGTACCGCCCACCCAGATCTGGTTTACATATTTGTATTCCCATTTATTGTCGGTTTCCGGTTCAATAGCGGTTACGGTAAAGGCCATTTTCTTTCCATCATTGCTCAAGGTGATAGCCCCGGCAGATTTTATCTTCAGCATATCCGTTACCAACACCGGTTCTTTCACAGTTTGCGCCAACAGGCCGCCGATACAGCAAAATAAGAGTGCCACAAAAAAAACGCTTCTTATAAAGCTTCTCATATTAAATGTTTTGCAATGAATGTACGAATTGATCATCGTATACCGCGTGCCGCCTCTTTACGGCGCAGGGTTTATTATTTTTGCGCCAACAAAATAATACGCCATGAACAAGCTGGTAAATGAATTTAACGAGTATCGTCAGAAAATGAATGAGGTAATCCTGGAGAAAGACAACCTGGTCATAAAAAGATTATGGAACCTGGATACCAATACCTATGCGCCAGGTGCGCTGGAGGTAAGCACCAAAGAGATGCTGGGCCTGGTAGCCAGTATGGTACTGCGTTGCGATGATTGCGTAAAGTACCATCTTGGCAAATGTCATGAGCTGGGCATTACCACAGAACAGATATACGAGGTCTTTGCCGTAGCCAATATTGTAGGCGGCACCATTGTAATTCCTCACACCAGGCGCGCCGCAGAATACTGGGAGGCATTACTCGCGGAAGCCTAAATGATTGTGCGCCTGTTTGCTGCATGGCTTGCTGGCTTACAATGCAACGTACCTGTAATGCCTAAGCGCAAGGCGTTAAAAGAAAGAAAATACTATGATGAAGTGAAAAATTATTGGCGAACTTTGTACATTGTATAAAATAATGCCACTCTTACAATGAGCGATACAACGATACCCGCACTGCCTACACTGACCGCCAAAGATTTTGCTACCGACCAGGAAGTCCGTTGGTGCCCCGGCTGCGGCGATTATTCCATCTTAGCACAGGTACAGAAGATCATGCCCGGTATTGGCGTTCCCAAAGAAAACATTGTCATTGTTTCCGGCATCGGCTGCAGTAGCCGTTTTCCGTATTATATGAATACCTACGGCATGCATTCCATCCACGGACGTGCCACCGCCATTGCCAGTGGCCTTAAAGCTGCCCGCCCAGAATTGAGCGTCTGGATTGTAACCGGCGACGGTGATAGCCTCAGCATCGGTGGAAACCATACCATTCACCTGCTGCGCAGGAACTTTGATGTAAACGTACTGCTGTTCAATAACCAGATTTATGGCCTCACCAAGGGCCAGTACTCGCCCACTTCAGAAGAAAAAAAGCTTACCAAATCCACGCCCTTTGGCAGCATCGACCACCCGTTTAACCCGCTGGCACTGGCCATGGGGGCGGATGCCACGTTTATTGCGCGGAGTATGGACCGAGATCCCAAACACCTGCAGGATTGCCTGGTACGCAGCCATCGCCACAAGGGCGCATCCTTCCTGGAAATTTACCAGAACTGTAATATTTTTAATGATGGCGCCTTCGAAATATTTACTGAAAAGTCTTCCAAGCCAACAGAAACCCTCTTTGTAGAACAAGGCAAGCCGCTCATCTTTGGCGCACAGAAAGAGAAGGGTATTAAACTGGACGGTTTCAGACCCGTAGTGGTAGACCTGGGCGCCGGCGCCAGTGCCGATGACCTTTGGATTCATGATGAAAGAGACTTCTTTAAAGCGCAGATGCTAACGCGCATGTTTGATAACCCCCGCCAGGAAGGACATTTACCCCGCCCATTTGGTGTATTTTATGAGGCAGATCGCCCCTGTTATGAAGATGTAATGGCCATGCAGATTGAAGAAGTGCAGGCTGCCAAGGGCAAGGGCAACCTGGATAAATTGCTGCGCGGCAGCGAAACCTGGACCATAAGCTAAGAGGTTAAAGGAGAAAAGGAGGTTTTTGCTTAGCAGCGGTTTTCGAGGGGTAAGAGGGTAAAGGAGAAAAGGAGGCTGTTGCTTAGCTTGTTTTTCGCACAGAGCTAGCGGAGCTAACAGAGGGCCATGGCCTTGCGTTTGCCCATTTTGCTGTTCTTAGATCCTGTTTTCGCTTCCACCGTATTACCCATCTCTGCGTGCTCTGTTACCTCTGCGCGATACCTGTTGCCGCGATACTTTTAGCATCAACGGCGAGTAGTAGCATTTTTACTTTTTACTTTTGAATTCAATTCTATTACCCATCTCTGCGTGCTCTGTTGCCTCTGCGCGATACCTGTTGCCGCGATACTTTTACATCAACCACGCATCGGGTTTTTAAATTTTTACTTTTGACATTACAAAAAAAAGTGCCGGCGATAGAAATCGCCGGCCTGTGCTTACCTCTGAAACCACAAAAAGAAAAAGTTTATGCTAATGAATAACTGTCTGTATAAAACCTGTTAATGGTTATATGAACTACGCAGCGTAGTGGCAATGGTTAACAGGGTTGTGTAGAAGGGTTACGGTGGTCTGTAGGGGGATATTGAATACCGGTGGAGCAGCCATTACAGCTGACAAACACTACAATATATATTCGTGGAGGAGATTTGGAAATTTACGTTCTACGTTATGGAGATTGGATGATAGAAGGGCGATCTGGATTATCAAGCCGGGCTTGTACCTTACATTAGATATAATCTTTCTGTAAGCGGGCTTAAAAGTAAAGACTGTAAACGTAATAAACAATATTTTTCTTCCTTTTTTGAAAAATAATCCCACGCTTAGTTTACGCCCTGCCCATAATGGCTTTCAAACTTACTGGCCGCATAGAAGGCTTTTTCTCGCTTATTGTTATACCACCATTCAGGAAAGCTTTTTTTCATGAACGTATCAATATGCCGCATACCAAAGAGGTTCCAGGCACCCTTTAGCTTGCCACCCACTGAGCCCTGCAAGGCACGTAAACTCATGGCAAAGCCACTGTCGAGGTACTCCATATGATGCCAGTAACCCGCCGGCATAAACAATGTATCACCATGCTCAAGTATCACCTCATAGCCCTGCGCTTTTGTAATGGCCGGAAATTGCGATGTATCCAGCTGGCTCTTGCCCGGGTCTGCATAATGCGCAAAATTGGCAAAGCTCATTACTTCAAAAGGCTTGCGGTATAACTTGTATTGCTCTTCATGCGGAAACAACAAGACCCGCTTTCTGCCAATAAACTGGGTATGCATGATATGCGAGAGATCAATATCAAAATGCATATGGGTAATAGACCCTTCACCCCCGGTAAACAGCATGGGAAAGCGTTTAACAAAACCCTTCATCAGGTCTTCTGGCCAGGTAAAATCTGCCACCAGTTGCGGAGCGTGCAAAAATATATTGAATAAAAAGATACGCAGTCCTACCGGCCCCTTCCTGATCATATCCAGGTAGTCGCCAAACTTCATATAATCATCTGCCTTGTTTACGGGCGTATAGGCATCGCTTTTTACATTGTTGTAAACCCCCACTTCTTTATCGCCCACCACATTCTTGAAATAATCCCAGTCCCATTTATGATAGGCAGGCCATTTTTTTGCCAGGTCTGTTATTACCAGCGGCTTCATGGGCTCGTAGTAATCTCTCCGGAAAATGGCCGGGTCAATAGAAGCCACCCTTTCCACCTGGGTCAAATGCATATGCTTACCGTTTAAGGGCAAATTTACTATGAATTCTATGTTAACAGAAAGTTGTTTGTTGATTTTTATCCGTATCAGCAAGGCCCTACTGCTACTGCATGCCTTGTATGGAAGCTGTAACTAAAGGCATAATGATTGTGTTACAATCCGCAACAGCGTATTTACGCCATACCATTTTAATCTTTAATTTTCAGCCATGTTATTAACCGTGCATCCTGATAATCCACAGCCAAGAAACCTGAGAACCATCATCGACTGCCTGTTGAGCGGTGGCATCATCATCTATCCTACAGACACTATTTATGGATTGGGCTGCGATATCTTTCAACACAAAGCCATTGAACGTATCTGCCTGATAAAAAATATTGACCCGCGCAAAGCGCAGCTGTCGTTTGTCTGCCATGATTTAAGCGATCTCAGCAAATACAGCAAAAGCATTTCTACCCCCGTATACCGTATGCTGCGCAATTTTCTGCCGGGCCCTTACACATTCATATTGCCGGCCAGTAAAGAAGTACCAAAGATTTTAAAAAGCAAGAAAGACACCATTGGGCTGCGTATTCCGGATAATACAATTGCTGCCACAATGGTAAAAGAACTAGGGCATCCTGTACTCAGCACTTCCTTACCAGGGCAACAGGTAGAAGAATATACAGACCCCGAAATCATTTATGAGAAATTTAAAAACCTGGTAGATATTGTAATAGATGGCGGAATTGGTGGCATGACTCCTTCAACTATTGTAGATTGCACCACCGAGCCACCCCTGCTGGTACGCCAGGGATTGGGGCAATGGCCGGGGGCCGACTAAACCATACATGATGCAAGATCAGTACAACAAATTTTTTCCCGCTTCGCTGGAACTTGAAACGCCCAGGGTAACCCTTCGTTTGTTACAAACCTCTGATGCAGACGCACTCGCTGCAATAGCAGCGCCGCCGGAAATCTGGACCTATTTTACTGCCGAGCTAAACAACCGGGAAAACCTTGACCAATGGATAGCTACCGCGCTGCAGGAGAGAGCAGAGAAAAAACGCATGCCCTTTGTAATTATTGATAAATCTACCGGTGCTATCTGCGGTTCTACCAGTTTCGGCAATATTTCTTTTTACGATAAACGCATAGAGATTGGCTGGACCTGGCTGGGCACCGCTTCCATGGGCAGTGGCGTTAACCACCATGCAAAGTTTATCTTACTTACCTACGCGTTTGAAGCATTGCAGTTTGAACGCGTTGAAATAAAGACCGATAACCTGAATGCCCGTGCCAAACAGGCCTTGGTGCACATTGGTGCCAGGGAAGAAGGCGTGCTCAGAAGTCATATGCAAATGCCCCATGGCAGAAGAAGAGACAGCGTTTATTACAGCATATTGAAGGAAGACTGGGACACGGTTAAGATGCTCTATTTTGGCGATCTTGCCTGATAAAAAAACAACCGAAGTAAAAACTTCGGTTGTGCCAGCGCGTTATTCACCGTCTATACGCTTCTTATTACCCCAGCTCCGGTGTTTGGCACCATCCATCTTTACAATTTTAGGTGTAAATCTGCCGATGGCCTCTACCAATGCTTTTTGCGATTGCATCACTTCCTCAATATTCTTGTACGCAAACGGCGATTCATCCAGGCCACCGCCCAACAACAGCACGCCAAACTTTTCAAGTTCTTCTTTAAACTGTTTGTCGGTTACGGAAGCAATAGCCCGTGTGCGACTCATTTTTCTACCCGCACCATGCGCCGCAGAGTTTACAGCAGCGGCTTCACCCTTTCCTTTTACAATAAAACCATCCGCCGTCATGGAGCCTGGTATAATACCCAGCACATCTTTACCCGCAGGCGTGGCACCCTTTCGGTGCACAATTACAGAACGCCCCTCCCACTGCTCCTTCCACGCAAAGTTGTGGTGGTTCTCTACCATTCTAATGGGTTGCCTGCCCAGCTGACGCGCAATCTTCCGGTGAATGATATGGTGACAGGCAGCGGCATAATCGCCCGCCAGGTTCATCGCCATCCAGTATTCTATGCCTTCTTCTTCTGTTAAGGTTAACCAGGCCAGGTTCTTTGCCTCATTGGGCAGCCTTCTCTTGCCAATGGCCAATGCCGTATAGTGATTGGCAATATTGGCACCCAGCGCTCTTGAACCGGAGTGCGATAACAGGCCCAGGTAATTACCTGCAGGCACATTCAATACCAGGTCTGCCTCGGTAATTTCCACGTTTCCAAATTCTACAAAGTGGTTGCCCGAACCCGAGCTACCCAATTGCTTCCATGCACGGCCATGCAATTTCTTCAGCAGGGGCAACTGGTAAAAAGCCTCATGTTCCATCACTTCATGATCAGCGGCGTGGGTAAACTGAGCGCCACTGCCAAAAAGGGTAGCCTCGTTAATCTCGCGGGCAAAATAGGCACGACGGGCTTGCAGCTCCTTTGGATCAATATCAAAGATGCTCAGGCACATTCTGCAACCAATGTCTACGCCCACACCATACGGAATCACCGCATTTTCTGTTGCCAGTACACCGCCTATCGGTAATCCATAACCGCTGTGCGCATCGGGCATTAGCGCCCCGGCAACACTTACCGGCAATTTGGCCGCCTGGTACATCTGGTGAAGGGCGCCTTCTTCAATGTGCTCCTGGCCAAAGATGTTAAAGGCAATGCCATTGCTGTTCAATGATATGCTGGCACCTTCTTGTTCGGGTGCTGGCAATAACAGCTTTGCAATGGGCCCCAGGACCGCGTCATCTGTGTACGCGGCGGGGTTTGCCAGCACAGCGGCCAGTATTTCCATTGCCTGCTGGTGCCCGCTGTGCTTATAATGTTTTTCCATGCTGGCCATGGCCACGCTGATGACAGGGCCTTCAGGGTAGCCAATAGTTCTTAATTCTTTTCCTGTTATTTTCAACTTTGCCATTGTAATTGTTTTGTCCGCCAAGCTTGCATGACGGCATTTAAATGTAATCAACATGCAGATGCTATAGCCTGTTTAAGATGGCTTCAACCCGCATGCCTTATTGAACCAGTTTATTGGCGCAGGCAGAACTTGCAAATGCCTGGGGCTTTGCCTTAAAAGCAAATCCCATTCCCGTAATATATCCCATTGCGTCTTTCAGCGCATCGTTGCTTTTAAATTGCGGTTGGGTATTGATGTCTGCATGCACTTCCATGTCTATATTGTACTGTGTAAACAAACCAGACAACTGGTAGGCAGCAGCTATGCTCATGGCTACTTCCTGCAGCATCCGCTCTTTTACTGTCATCCGTTGCTTGCTTAAGCGGTTGCAGGAATACATAAAACCACCTCTACCCTTCCTGATAAAAACAATCACGGTGGCAAAAGCTGTCTCTTGACTTTTTACCTGGCTGTCTGTTCCAATACATACTTTAATGCTATTCCCCAGTTGCTGTTCACGGAGAATGGCGCTGCATATTTCATCTGCAATAGGCCGGGTCAACAATTCACCGTTGAACCTCCGCCATTGTTGTTCTTCTTTCATTCCGCTGGTTTTAAATGGTTGTAAGTAAGCAGACCGGCACGGAGCCGGTCCGCTTATTAGATTAATGTACCAAGACTTCCTTCCTAAAGCCGATTGTTTGTACCGGCGCCAGATCAGGGTAGTCATCGTCTGCATTGGCAATTTCTGCCACTGTCATTGGCCGTTCTATTGGCTGCTGCACCCCAAGATGCGCTGCCAGCTTCCTGGCTTTTGACAGGCTTAGCTTACCAAATTCATACTTGGCAATCAGCCTTCCTTTACGCAGCAACGCGCCATCTATGAGGCTTAATGAACTGTTGAAGGTGCAGATAATTTGCACGTTCAGGCAATCACTCAGCAAACCGTCGCTCAGGTTTAGCAGGTTACTTACGCTGCTATTGCTGTTGTATTTCCTGTCCATGATGATGTTTTCCGCGTCTTCTATTACCAGTACCGCGTTTGGGTTGCCTAACAGCAGGTCTATAAGGTCAGGGTTCATCAGGTTGCCGGCCACTGCGGGTGATACAAACAACACTTTCTTTTTCAACCCGCCAATCAGGTGACGCAGGTACGTTGTCTTCCCTGTGCCGGGCAATCCGTGCAGGAGGATAATACCTTTGTCGTTATCCCTTGCCAGCCTTTCCCTGATGATGGCATCCACCGGGGCAAAATCTTCATTGTAGTACAGCTGTGTATCCAGCACAGTAGGAGCAATAGCCAGTGGCTTCAGCTCAAGTCCGTAGCTGCCAAGCGTAATAATATTTATTTCGTACGCCTGTTCTTTTGGCGCCGCTCCAAATGTTCTCAGCGTTTCTATCAGCTTACTTACAAACGAAAATTGTTGCGCACCATAATAGATCTCTGCATATCCCTCTCCCAATTCAATGATGCAATGGTTTTGCAGTTGAAGGACCGTCTCGCTAAATTGAAGCGACTGCTGTTGCCAGTTGAATGTATTGCGCTGGTAAACCGCCAGCACGCGCCCGCAGTTGCCTGCTTCAATATAAGCGAGTGCTTTTGTAGCATCCACCCGGTCAATGAAACAGATGGACGGCAGCTGCCGGTATTCCTGCAGGTAAAAACTTCTTACATCAACAAAATGGTTGTTGAATAAAGGGCCGCTTGCGGTACGCCTTGCCCGCTGCCTTGCAGAGCGGTATTGCCGCTGCAACCATTGGATAAACTCCGGGCTTATTTCCGCCAGTATGCGCAAAACGATCATTGAAATAATTATTACGGGTAACATACAATTCATTTTTAAAAGTTTTTTTCTCTGCATCCTCTTCAGGAAAAGCATCCCCGCTGCAACCGCGGGGAATGCTATAACCCTCCTTTCTGCAACTATTCATTGGTGCTGTCTTTTTCTTTCTTACCTGCTTTTAGCAGCAGCTCTACAAGGAACCGCAGCATAAAGACCGTTATTATAAATTTCATTGCGCTGTGTTTGTAGTACGGCATAGCATCAACCAAACGCAAAAAGCCCGGTTGCGCTGTGCAACCGGGCCGCGTACTTATGCCTGCAGTTGAATGCAGTTATACTAGTACGTGGTAGGGGTGCACAAATCTTATTATATTTTTACCCAGGCTTTTGCCACTAACGGGTATGGGCAGTGGCTGATGGCTATAATTGCCGTTAGCAAACTGCTCAATCGTCATTGATGGGCAGGTGAATGGATAAAATGCATTGTGTAACAATTGAAGCATGCCTCGTTGTAGGTTGTTTAAGTTTAAAAAATACTTTGTTATCGTTGGGCAGCCTGCTTCATTGAAGCGCCTGCCACAAACAAAAAGCCCCGCAATTGCTGGCGGGGCTTGTATGATGCTGAATCAGTTATATTACTTTTCCGTGCAACAATATACCCCGTTAACAGTGTAGCCCATGTGCAGGCTAAACCGGGTGATATTTATATTTTTTTGAACGGGGCGCATATTGATGTTTTTTATTTACTGCGCAAAGATGCAATTATTTTTTTGATGCTACCAAATGTTTTTGAAAAAAACTTACAAGTTTTTTTTCTTGCCGGTAATAAGATCATCGCCCGGCAATTTTTCTACCAGGTTGCGCCAATAACGTTTTGGCATGTGTTGAATATGCAGTTTCATGTTTTTTCTTGCTGCAATATTAACGCTTGAAAAGTATTGTCTCCACAACTGTTGGTACAGTGCTTCCTTTTCATTGTGTATAGTAGCCAGCAGGTTTTTATCGCGCATATCAGTATCAAAATTTATTTCAACCGCAGAAATCTCCTGCATATCATAATAAATACCATAGCTGCGCCTGGCATCATAAATAAGCCAGCGTTGGTCTGCATACCTTTCTTTAAAATGTTTACCAATCAGCGGTAACACATTGTAATCTGGCTGAATGATAGAATAATATAAATCATCACCGGTCAGCTGAAAACGCACAAAGGCTTCCATACGATGTTTTTCACGATCTACCTTTCGGCTTACCTGGTGCACCGTTAGCACCGCAGGATGACTAAAATTATTTTCACCGCCGTTACGCTGTGATAACACATATTGCACGTAAGACAATAACTGGTTTTCTATGCCCGGCAATTCTGATAAGAATGTTTTGTAAAATTTGGTGGCTGTTACCTGTGTACAATGTTGTGCAATTTTTTTGTGCACCCTTGTTGCTTTTGTAATATCCGTTTGCACCACATGTACTTTTCCAAAGAGGCTTCCGCCGGCTGCTCCCTGTTTACTGATAGCAGCATCGGCAAATTTGTATTCGTACACTTCAAAGATGGCGGTTAGTAAACCGTCAAAACTGCCATCATACAACAAAGTATCCATCAAAACATTTTAAGCTGGGGTGAAAAGTTGGGTTGGTACTTGCTGCTGCTCTCCTGCAAGATCATCTGCCGGATCTGATGTGGTTGCCAGTCTTTACGCTCTGTATCTTTGCCCACCTGCACAAAGTAACGAGCACGGTTTACAGCCACACCAATTTTCTTAAGATGATCCCAATTCAGTTTATTGAATTTGCGTGCAGCTATAATCTTTTGCGCAGACTGTATACCAATACCGGGCACACGTATCAGCAGGCGTTGTTCAATGGTATTAATGTCAAAAGGAAAGAGCTGCAGGTTTCTCAATGCCCATTGCAGTTTTGGATCTACCTGCATATCCAGCAACGGATCCTGCGGATTCACAATTTCCGATACATCAAAATGATAAAAACGCATTAGCCAGTCTGCCTGGTACAAACGATTTTCCCTAATCATCGGTACCGGCGTACCAATAGCCGGCAAGCGGTTATCATTGCTGATGGGTACATAGCCTGAATAATAGACCCTCTTCAGGTTCATTTTTTTATAGAAGGCATTGGCCATGCCCAGTATCTGCCAGTCGGTCTCAGGCGTAGCGCCAATAACCATTTGCGTGCTTTGTCCGGCAGGGGCAAACACGGGTGCTTTCTTCAATGTTTTCTTTTCATCCCTGTTTTTAATGATGGCATTTTTTAGGTATTCCATCGGCTTAATCATGTCTTCGCGCTTTTTATCTGGCGCCATGATAGCAAGACTCTCCCTGGTGGGCATTTCTACATTGATGCTAAGCCGGTCTGCATACAAACCTGCCTGCTGCAGCAATTCATCACTGGCACCAGGAATAGATTTAAGGTGGATATAACCATTGAAGCGATGCTCGGTTCTTAGTTTTTTAGCAATGAGCACCAGTCTTTCCATGGTATAATCTGCATTGGAAAAGATACCCGAGCTCAAAAACAATCCTTCTATATAATTGCGACGGTAGAAATTAATGGTGAGATCCACCACTTCCTGCACGGTGAATGCGGCGCGTTTAATATCATTGCTTTTCCGGCTTACACAATAGGCACAATCGAAAATACAATGATTGGTAAGCAATATTTTAAGTAAGGAAACGCAACGGCCATCTTCCGTATAGGCATGGCAGATACCCATTCCGGTAGTGCCCAGCCCTTTGTTTTCATTCTTACGATTACTGCCGCTGCTGGAACAACTAACATCATATTTGGCAGCATCGGCAAGAATGGATAGTTTCTCCATTACCCTATCACTCATACTATTAACTTTAGCACAATTTACTAAATAATATAGTACGATTAGTTCTGATAATCAATCAATTCAGATTGTTTAAGCAACTCCGCAGGCAATGCATTCAACAATCGATCAAAGTTGGCACCCGTGCCATCAAACTATGAGTTTTTAGGGGAATAGCGCCTCAGCTTCTGCTACGGAAGCGGGCTTGCCTACGTCAGCAAATTTATCACCGGTATGATCATAGCCCAGTATCAGGTGGTCTTTTGCAAGTGACAAATACGTTTCTACAATGGAGAACTTACCGCGCTGTGGTATCAGTTCAAAAATGCGGGGTTCAAAAACAACCACGCAACTATAAGCGCGTTCAACCATTTCTTTGTTAGGGATGGAAATGATCTCTTCGCCGGTTTTTTTGTTGCGCCAGCCACAAAGCCTGTCAAACTCATCAAACAAAAAATAGCGCGAAGTTTTTCTATTGCTCACCGCAAAAG
>DATJGC010000253.1:0-5740 GCA_035495345.1 Chitinophagaceae bacterium
TGCCCTGCTCATCTTCACCAAAGAATTGGGCAGCGAGCAGAAAAAAGATTTCTATGATGCTTTGAAAGATGCAGTAGACGCGCAGTTTAGCAGTAACTGCGCGCCTTAATTTCTAACTGACCAGCAATCTTCTTAATTGCCGAATGGAGCGGTGATTATTCTTTTTTCACCAGCACCAGCTTTGCCCTGTCTGCTTTAAAGATTTGTTCCTGCACTTTTACCAGTTCTGCGTACTGGCTGGCGGGAAATCGGTTGCGGTGTCTTTCCTCCATTCTTGTGTAAAGGATTTTATTGCCTTCTACCTTCACCGCACAATGGTAGGTAGCAAACTGGCTGTTGATGTCTACCGGGGCGGGCAATGCCTCCGGCACATAGCCGGGTGGAACGGTAATAATTACCGAGTCGATATCTATAAAAGCACTGTTGAAGATAATATCGTATTTTCTTACAGAGTCGGCCGAATAGCGCAAGCCGGTTTTATTAAAAAGATTGGGTGCTATAAATAACCTTTTACCTGTTACGGAGCCGTAGCCGGTAGACAGCACATGCAGGTATTCCTTTACCGCCGGTGTCTCCCCTTTCAGCTCTTCATAACTACTTTTTTCTACCTGGTACGTGGGCAGGTTGATAGCCTGGTTCAGGTATTTCTCACGCCAGTCTTTGCTAACTTCATAGATCATGGCCCTTGGCAGTTCCTGCTGGGTACCGGTAAATTTGGTAGTAACGGCAGCGTCCAGGTCGCCCTCCGCATTTATAACGGCCGTGGTTATGCGCAGTTGCTGGTTATCTTTTGCTTCATAGCGGGGCGTGCTTACAATATGGCCGCCGTTTTCGTCAATTAAAATAGCTTTCCTGTCGCCCGTAAAACTGCCCGAAAAACCCGGCAGCTCTGTCTGGCTGGTACATTCTAACCAGATGCTGTCTTTGGCCAGTGGCACGCAGGTTACGGCATGGTTACCCTGCAGGCAGGAGAAATCATCCATCAGCGGCCTTGCGTTTCTACCCGCGGTGATAATTACATACCTTGCCGTGATGCCCGCTTCTTTTAACAGCGCTACCATATAATTAGACAGGGCCTTACAATCTCCATAACGTTTGGTGGCCACATACTTGGCATCAAAAGGCTGCCAGCCGCCAATGCCCAGCTGTACGCTTATATACCTGGTATTTTTTTGCAAAAGGTCATAGAGCGCATATACTTTCTGTTTATCATCTTTCAGGTGGTCTGTAAGCTGGTGTACGGTTGCCTTTACATCATCTGGCAGTGCATCCCTTCCTTTGGTAAGCTCATACAAAAATTTGCCAAAACCCTCCCAGGTGCTCATATTGCCCTTATAACCTTCTACCTCAAATTCAGAAGGTGCAAAGATGATATTGGGCACCATTTCACTGAAAAGCGGCGAGTTAGATTCCGGGCTAATGGCGGGCAGGTTTTTTATTTGCCAGGTATAAATTTTTTTATTGCCCTCTTCCGTAATAACCGGGGCTGGTGCCAGGCGGTTGGGCCGGTACCGCACTACATAATCTTTGCTGGCTATAATTACGTACCTGCTTAACACTGCAGAGCTATTGGCACCAGGCAGTGCCGTCCAGGAGGGAAAACCCAGCAAGCCATTGTAATCATCCTCTTCCTCGTATTCTACTGTGTACGGATAGGTTCTGCAATAAAAATCAAATTGCTTGTACCGGTTATCTGTTATCAGGCTCACCTCATCGCCACCGCTTACATCCTCCATATCTTTTTTCTTCACATGCTTTATTTCCTTGCCCATAGCATCATAGAGGGCGGCACTGATATAATTGATGCTATGGAACCTGTCGTAACTACTCACATAATCTGCGTGCGATGCGCCCGCTTCATTGAGTATGGTGTAGGCGTACTTTTCTTTAACGGTAGCTTTAGCAGGTGATTTTATTTCAACAACGATCTCATGTGTACGCACCACCAGGTTGGCATCCTTCTTTAGTGAATCAGGTATCAGCAACACATTGTATTGTTGCGCAAACAGCAGCAGGGGTAATAAACAGGATATGGACAACAGTATTTTTTGCATAGGATCTTATTTCTTTTTAAAGACAATCTGTTCATTTTGCTTTTTTACCACAAAGGCAAAAAAATCACGAAGGCTGCTGTAATCTTCGGGTAAAAAAGTAGCCTTGTTTAACCGCACCCTGCAACGCAACTGTATAGACTCACCAGATTGTTGCACCAGGTATTCAAAAGAACCTTCATCATCATTGAACGCCACGCGTGTTGACTTGGGTAATTCTTCTACAGTATAGCCATTGGGTACTTCCATGTTTAAAAGATAGGTTTCATCCATGGCATAAGGCATTTCTACCGGGTACTGTCTTTCTGCAGACATGAACGGGTTCTTCTTATAGCCTTCAGAAAGCATGGGGTTGAAATACATTACCTGGCCCTCAGCTGCAGGCGTAAAAGCAAAATCATAATGAACGGTGGCCGGCATATCCGGTTGCTTTAATGAGTCTATGCCTCCGTTGATAATATCAGCTTCAAAACCAAAGCTATTTTTTATTTGCTTTAAATGCGCGGCGGCTTCTCCTTTCAATTTTTCTCTCAGTTCCAGTGATTCATAATACCCGAGCTGTGATTTAAAGGAACCGCTGAGACCTGCCTTTTCATCATTGCTGATAAACACGGAGGTTATTTTTTGTTCTTTTAATGAATCGGCCATGTAATACACGGGCAGGGCATTTTCACTGGTGATCAAACGCCCATGCCCGTTGAAGCAGGCAGTGGGTAATTTTGCAAAACCGTTGTACGGGCTGCTGGCATCCAAATCATACTCCTGGTTATCTATGGTTGCCCTGCATATGACATAATTGAAACGGTCTAAAAGAGGATACAACTCATTGGTAAAACCATGCTCCCGGGTACTTAACAATACCGGGTCTGCGGTAATACCCTCATGCCGCAGCATAGCGGCCAGCAGCAGGTTAATCTCCGCCACATTGCCACTGTGTTTTTTATAACAGTCTTTTATACCTGTTTCCATAAGAAGGGCTGTGTGATCTGTGCAGGTCACATTATCTCTTACAAATACAAATATCTTCCTTGCTTTGTCCAGTTTGCTGGCTGCGCCATTGGTGATCGTTTTCAAATCATCATCCAGCCAGTTGTTGTTTTTGAACAGGGCTACGCCAAAGTCCTCTCTCTTCATTAATTTTTCTCCCAACAATTGCCAGTTACCCATAAAGTCGTGCGGAATACCGCCGCGGAACTGGTAGCCCGAAAACTGGAAATTAACCGCTCCAATGTAATTTTTTACCGTAGTAGTATAGCCTTCTGTTTTGAGGGCAGGGATATTTTTTACCACCCAGCGCCTTGTGTTTACTACCCCATCCAGGTTTACCACCTCGTCTCTATCTGCGCCACCGGGCAGTATCACCCTGAAGTTGGCATTGTACGCACCTGTATTTACTTCTGGCGTTAGAAAGCCCTGGCCAATGGTTACATAATTCAGAAAGTCCGGAATGCCCACTTCATATTCGCTCCATAGACAGGGGTATTCAGACTGGAAGAACCAGCCACGTAGATTGCTGATAAAATCTGATTTAATGGTGTAGCTGTATTCAATCAGCGAGCCTTCTTTTACAGCCGGCATGGTAAACTTAAACTCCCGGTAATTCTTGTTTACCTGTTCTTTGAAAATAGACGCGGCGTCCAGTTTTGTCTCTACGGGTTTGCCGTTTTCCAGGTTGTACGTATAAGCGCGGACATCTTCCAGCTTTTCTTCCGCATTGCCCTGTGTCTGCAGACCTATCTCTACTTTTGCTGCATCAAAACCTTTTTTATTGAGAATTTTTATACGCGTGGTTCTTTTGTACAATAGCGAGAACCAGCCTTTGGCATTGCCCTGTATAACAGTGCTGCCAATATCCGCTATGACTACTGCTTCCGCACCTGTATCATAAGGTTGTTTAATGACAAAGTCTTCAGCAGCAATTTTTCCAAATTTAACGGGCGCCTTGGTTTGCGCCGAAACAGTCATGCAGGTACAGCCCAGCAGCACTGCCACCAATAGGGATGGACGGTTCATTAGGTTAGGGGGTTTTTTTATGCTTCCAAAAATAATTGATTTAGGTATTCGCTTACAAGGAAAGCGGGTATTGTCGCAAAAAATTATACAGATTTAAAAGTTTATGCATGCGATAACTTCTTCACCTCAAAATTCAACGACATTTTAGTTGTCTTTTAGCGCAGCAACAAATGATCATTTTATTATTTCTTTTTCTTAAACACGATCTGCTCATTCTGTTTTTTAACCACGAAGGAGAAAAACTCGCGCAGCGCATTGTAATCACCCGCTGTGAAATACGCTTTTTTCATATACACCGAAGTTCTTAACTGAAACCCGTCCTCATTTTTTTGTATCAGGTATTCAAAACTTCCCTCCCCCTCATTAAAGGATACCCTGGCAGATTTTGGCAGCTCATCAATCACGTACCCATTGGGGGTTTGCATATTCATTACATAGAGCTGGTGTATGGGGTAAGACATCTCAATGGGATATTTGCGCACCGCCGCCTGAAAGGGGTTCTGTTTAAATGCCGACCACATTACCGGGCTAAAGTAGATGATGTCAGTGTTCTCAACTTCCTTGAGTTTAAAGAAAAGACGCAGCTTTACGGGCATTTCTGGTTTTTTCAGTGAGTCGATACTGGCGCCCGTAATGTGTATATCATCGCCGTAGGCTTTCTGCATTTCGGCCACAATTTTTTGCTCGTCCTGCCCCGCAAATGCCTCCCTGATTTCTAAAGCGCCAATGGGACCGGTAGATTTCTCATACACGCCCTCTTGTTCTGATTTACCGTCCTCCGGGCTCAAGATATTAACCATGGTGGTCTCAAATTCTCTTAAAGAATCTGGCATAAAATAGACGGAAGCAGAATCTTGTTTGTCAATGATACGGGCATGGCCGTTATAGCATTCTGCCGGAAGGGTTCCAAAGCCCAGTTGCGGGTGAGATGCATCCAGGTAATACACTTTATCCTCGATGGTTGCCCGGCAAATTACATAGTCCAGTTTGCTGTCGATGGGGTAAGATGGCACATTCACTCCCAACGCGCGGGTACTTAATATCACGGGCGAGGCCTTGATATTTTTGCGGCGGAGCATTTGCGTCAGCAACAAATTGATTTCACCCACATTGCCCTTTTTTGTTTTGTATACATCCTGCAGGGTAGTCTTGATGTATTTGCGATGGTGATTGGTGCAGGTAAAATTATTTGTAATATAGTAGTAAATGCTTTTGGCCTGCGCCAGCTGCGCTGCGTCATTACCAATAATATTTTCAATGGGCTTATCCAGCCACCAGCCATTTTGATCATCGCTCATAAACGCAGCAAATTGCTGCTCATGCAATAACTCTTCGTTCAACTTGCGCCATGAATTTCTCACATCGTGATAATTCTGCCCGTCGTAAGTCTGCGCCAGCTGAAAATCTATTTTGTCAATGTAATTCTCCGCCGTAAACAAATAGTTTTCTACGGAGAATGCAGGTACATCTTTCATCACCCAGCGGTGTTTTACCGTCATGGCGCTCACCGATAATGATTCTTCATTACTGGTTAGACCAATATCATGCTGTCTTCTTACGGCATAATTTTCATGTCCTTCGCTTCCTTTGTCGATAAAGAAAGAATGCACGCCCGTCTTGGTAAATACATAATTCAGCAGGCTGGGTATAACCACTTCATACTCGCTCCAGAGGCA
>DATJGC010000254.1:0-6782 GCA_035495345.1 Chitinophagaceae bacterium
TTTATTTGCGGTGACACTCCGTCGCCGGCGTATTTATTGATATTCTGTATGGCCAGGTTCGACTGACCCACCACTATAAAAAATGAACGCCAGGAAGCACCATTTTCAGGTGTGTTGCCCGTGGTATTAAACAATACATTGCCGCGGTCATTGTAGGCAGAGAAAGCGGTACCGGCCCTGAAATCGCCGAGGTTGTAAGAAGCCTTGTCGTTATAATCAAACCATACCTTGCTGTACAGCAGGCCGGTACCTGCCAGCACCTGTTCATCGGTTTTATAAAAGCTGGCATCTACAATAGAATCTGTAGGTGGTTTTTCCAAAAAATTCTTTGAGCAGCTGGCAATAATACCTGTGCAAAGCAACAGGCCCATCCAGCGAAATATTGTTGTTGATTTTTTCATCTTCAGCATTTTAAAAGTTTACACCAATGTTAAATGTGTATATCGGCGTTAGCGGGTATCTGCCATAATCAAGCCCAATGGCCTGGTTGGTGGCGCTTGCGTCCCTGCCTACATAAGAGCCTACTTCGGGGTCAAAGCCACTGTAACCGGTGAGTGTTGCAATATTTTGTCCACTAACGGTAACGCGCACTCCTTTTACCAGTTTCTGCCTGTTTATCAAACCGGCAGGCAGGTTATAAGAAAGAGAAATGTTTTTGATGCGCAGGTAAGAACCATCTTCCACCCATTTGCTGGTAGGCCTTGTATAATTACCGTTTGGTCCGTAAGAAATTCTGGCCACATCTGTTCCAGGGTTCTTCAGCACCACTTTACCATTGGCATCTACCATGGGCTGTGCATATTCCATGGTATGGATGAGCAGGTTTCTACTGAGGTTGATGTTGTTGGGGTTGGTATTGCGTTTGGCCAGGTAATTATAGATATCGTTTCCATAGGTGCCGGTCAGGAAGATGCTCAGGTCAAAATTTTTGTAAGAGAACGTATTGGTAAAGCCGGCAAACATTTTCGGCCATGGATTACCGATATACGTTTCATCATATGTATCAATCTTGCCGTCTGGCACGCCCTTAGGCCCGCTGAGGTCTTTAAACTTTACATCACCTACCCAGATACCATTGGCCTGTTCTGTTGGCAGCCGGTTGCCGTTGTTGTCTACGGGTACTGCGCTGTTGTTTATTTCATCTATAGATTGAAAGAGACCGTCTTCAATATACCCGCGGAATAGCCAGGGTGCCTGGCCCACTGCAGAGCGTTGTGTCCAGTCGTCCAGCCACCAGGAGGTACGGTTTACAAAAGCGGCATCAGAATAAAATTTCTTAATGGTGGTTTTAAACACAGACATGTTCAGGTTGGTCTCCCATTTAAAAGAACCCTTGTTGGCATTGATGCTGTTAATGGTAAAGCCCCAGCCTTTGTTCTGCAAAGAACCAAGGTTTACCGTAGGAGAACCTACGGCGCCGGTACCATTGGTACCCATGTACCATGGCAGCGGATTATCCATCAAAAGATTGTTGGTATTCTTTACATAGTAATCGAACTCAATAGTGAGCCTGTTTTTGAAGAAACCGAGGTTGATACCCACATTGTCTGTCTTGGTTTCTTCCCATTTAAGCCCGGGGTTGCTATACCTTGAAGGCAGAAAGCCCGTGCCTGAAGGCGTGGCACCGGTACTCAAGGGAGAATAGATGCCGCCACCACCCTGGTTACCGGTGGTACCTGTTTCAAAACGAAGTTTTAATTCACTGATAAAACCTACGTTAAAAAACTTTTCCTGAGATACGCGCCAGGCTGCAGACAATGAAGGAAACACACCCCATTTATTATCGGGTCCAAAATTGGCAGAACCATCTCTACGAACGGTACCTACCAATAAATAGCGGTTGTCATAATTATAACTCAACCTGCCGAGATAAGATTCCATGCCCCATTCTCCTGATCCACCGCCATTGGTAGCCGTTAGCGGGTCACCCGCATTGAGATCAAGAATGGTATTGGTGAGAAAACCTGTGCGACCGGCATTGGTATTTTTCCATTTAGATTCCTGCGCCTCATGGCTGGCCATTACGGAGACATTGTGCTTACCAATTTGTTTATTGTATTCTAACAACTGGTTCCAGTTCCAATAGGTGTTTACGCTGGTACCATCGTTTAAAGAAGCAGTTACGTTCCTGGCCCATCCAATTGCATAGGTGGGTTGGTAATACGTAGAACTTGAATAGCCAACATTGGTATTAAAGGAAGTGCGGAACGTAAGGTCTTTTATTATTTTAATGCCGATGTTTAAGCCGCCCAGGAACTGCCGCCGCGTAAGTGTATTGGTTTTTAGATTAGCAATGGCAATAGGATTTACGGGCGCAAACTGGTTGGCACCGTTTACAATATCGCCCCCACCCCATGAACCATCAAGGTTTTTTACCGGCACCTGCGGCGTAAGCTGCAGGGCATCAGAAATAACATTTTCCTGGCTGGTGGTCAGGTTTTCATTGGTTTGGTTAAAGCTCAAATTGGTGCCAATGGTTACCCATTCTCTTGGCTTATTATCAAGGTTGAGGCGCATGCCATATCTTTTAAAGCCTGAACCCAGGGCCACGCCTTTCTGATCAAGGTATTCACCGGAGAGATAATAAGTACTCTTATCATTACCACCGCTCATGCTCAGCTGGTGCTTGCTCATGGGGGTAGACTTAAACAACTCGCGCTGCCAGTCGGTTCCGGTACCCAGCAGTGAAGAATCTAAAAATTCTACGGGTGTAACACCGCCGGCAAGCGCATGAAACGCTTTCACCATTTGCGCATATTGCGGCAGGTTCATCACTTCCAGGTGCTGCGGCGCCTGCTGTACACTGTATTGAAAACCGTAGCTGATTTTTGCATCGCCCGATTTTCCGCGTTTGGTAGTGATGAGCAATACGCCATTGGTAGCCCTTGAACCATAGATAGCGGTGGCGGAAGGCCCCTGTAATACCTGTATATCTTCAATATCAGCGGGGTTAAGACCGGCCAGGCCATTGGCAGAACTCTGTGCACCAAAAGAAATGGATTGACCCGGTATCTGTACACCGTCAATTACATACAATGGTTCAGTACTGCCGTTGATGGAGCCAACCCCACGGATATTCACCGAAATGCCGCCGCCGGGTTGCCCTGAATTCTGGGTTACATATACACCGGCGGAACGCCCTTGAATAGCCTGTTCTACCGTTGTGTTCAGCGTTTTCTCAATGTCTTTAGAGCTGATGGTGGTTTGCGCACTGGTGAGGTTGGCGCGTTTTGCCTTACCATAACCAATGACCACCACGTCTTCAAGCTTTGCCTGGTCGGGCGATAAGTTCACCGCCAAAGCGCTGGCGCTGCCAACCTTTATCTCGCGGCGCAGGTAGCCCACATAGCTGACCAGCAAAACATCGCCGGTTTGCGCCTGCACGGCAAACGCACCCTGGTTGTCTGTTGACGTACCCACATTGGTTCGTTTATTAAGAACCGATGCGCCTTCCAGCGGCCGGCCGTCGGCCGCGGTTATCTTGCCGGTAATTTTGCGCATTGCCGGCGATTGCCCCAGCGAGGCCATGGCCCAGCCGCAGCATAGCGCGAACAGGAAAAGGGCCCTGAGGCCCGGTCTTGCGGTGAACTTTCTCATATGCAATCATCATTATTAGTGACAAATAGAATTCCGGCGCCCGGACGCGGGCTGCCGCTCAAAAAGATGGGCTTGCCTGCTGTGCAGCCGGCAAACCGGTAATCAATAATATATTGAAGGGATGAGCGAAGGCGGCCGGTGAAACAGGAGCGCAGCGCGCAAATGCCGGCCGGGGTAACCACTTCAAGCTGCGAGCTTGCAGGAAGGCAGCGTGCGGATAGCAGCGCCGTCAACAGTGAAGAAGATTTCCTCATAAGCATAGCAATCAATTAGCCGGAGCGGGCCTTAGCCCCTTGGTAATGTTCCGTTGTAGGTATGGCAATGTTAACGGTATAAAAGTAGGTGCTCCCTCTAAGAACCATGGTATGCGTATGTTGCCGATTAAGGGTCTAATTGTTAAGCAAGCCTGTAAACATGATTAAAATAATGGCGTGAATTGTTAATGTGGGCGGGAAAGGACTATGGGTTAGAAGGTGGAGGCTGCTTTTGCTTGGCGGTCGTTCTCGCTACACCGTATCCTTCTTTTTATCGGCCATATAGCCAGAAGGCGGCGTGTTAAACTCCATCTTAAAATATTTTGAGAAAGACTTAGGACTGTTGAAGCCTACCTCGTAGGCTACCTCAGCAATGGTGAGCTGGCTTTTCTCCAGTAACTGGGCAGCCCGTTTGAGCCTGAAAGAGCGTATAAATTCAATGGGCGTTTTGCCCGTAATGGCCAATAGCTTTTTATACAGGGTAACCCTGCTCATGAAAAGGGAGCGACTCATTTCCTCTACAGAAAAATCTGCGTTACTGATATTTTTTTCCAGCACGGCCATCACCTGGTAGATAAACTGCTCGTCTGAAGAAACCACGCTGATGTCGGCAGGCTGCACATCCACCTGTTTCTGAAAGGTCTTTTTCAAGCGCGCCTGTTCATCCAGTATATTTCTTACGCGCGATAACAGAATCTCAAAGTTGAAGGGCTTGGTCATGTAATCACTGGCGCCTGTCTCCAATCCTTTCAGCTGCTGTTCATCACCTGCAAAAGCGGTGAGCAGTATCACGGGTATATGTGCGGTGCGGGCGTCGTGTTTTATTTTCCGACAAAGATCAATGCCATTCATTTCGGGCATGCTGATATCTGCCACCACCAGGTCTGGGTGTTCACCCAGCGCCTTTTGCCAGCCTTCTTTACCATTAACCGCATCCACAATAGAAAAATGCTCCCGCAGGTTGTCTTTCAGGTAAAACAAAAAGTCTTCATTGTCCTCCACCAGCAAGAGCCGCTGCTTCCTGGCAGTGCCGCTTTTCTCTTCCGCAGGCACCGGCACCCATCGGTCGTTTGCAGCGTCTTCGTCTGCCGGCAATGGGGCATCCTGCAGCACCGGCATCTCTATCACCGGCAACAAAACAGTAAAGCAACTCCCCTTCCCCGGCTCACTACTTACCTGCAGATCACCATTGTGCAACTTTACAAACTCTTTGGTGATAGACAGGCCGATGCCGCTGCCCTGGTTCACAAGGCTGCCGGGAATATCATTCTGGAAAAACCGTTCAAAGATCTTCTCCTGCTTGGCCAGCGGAATGCCAATGCCGGTATCAATGACTTTTATGGCCAGCAACTGTTTGTTGTCTTCCATATGCATCTGCAACTGTACCGCCACCTTACCGCTTTCATTGGTAAACTTAAACGCATTGGAAAGCAGGTTAAAGAGAATGCGCTCCAGCTTATCATGGTCGAACGACATGAGCAGGCTTTCCACCGTGGCATAAAAAGAGAACTGGATATTTTTCTTTTCTGCGATATCTGTAAATGAATAAGAAATGCCGCGGCAGAATTTGATGATATCTCCCTGTACGGCATTCAACCTGAGTTCCTGCACTTCCATCTTCCTGAAATCTAGCAACTGGTTAACCAGGTTCAGCAGCCGGCGCGCATTGCGGTGTATCAGCTGAAATTGTTTCCGTTGTGCAGGATCTTCTGCCTGGCGGATGATCTTATCAAGCGGCGTAAGAATGAGCGACAGCGGCGTCCTGAATTCATGACTCACATTGGTAAAGAATCGAATCTTCAGCATGTCAAGCTCATGCATGCGCTGCGCTTCCTGTTGCTGCTGTTCAATGGCAAAACGCATACGGGCACGCTGCAGGATGAGCCTTCTTGCAAACCAGAGGATGCCGATCAGCACCAGCCCATACAAGGCATACGCCACCGGTGTTTTCCAAAAAGGGGGCAATATTGTAATGGCCAGCGCAAGGGCCTGATCATTCCATACACCATCACTGTTAGCAGCTTTTACACGGAAAGTATAACTGCCGGGGTCTAAATTGGTATAGGTGGCCTTGCGCAATTTACCGTCGCTGGTAATCCAGCCTTTATCAAAGCCTTCCAGCTTATAGGCGTACTTGTTTTTTTCCGGATTGAGAAAATTCAACGCTGCAAAACCAATGGCAAGTACATCTTCATTGTATTGCAGTGTAATGGCGTTGGTTTCTGTAATAGCGCGGGGCAGCAAAACACGACCGTTCACTTTTTCACCCACCGCAATGCTTTTATTAAACAGTTGCAGGTCTGTGAGCACAACAGACGGAATGGACTTATCCTGGTTAATGGTAGAAGGATCAAAAATGTTGAACCCACCCGGGCCACCTACAACAATGTGGCCGTCTTGCGTTTTCAGCGCGGCATTTTCATTAAAGGCAATGCCCTGCAGCCCGTCTTTTTCATCATAGTTTTTACAGCTGATGCTGATGCCGCCGGCCGACCCGCTTTTTTCGTTTACCTGTATGCAGGAGATGCCATTGTAAGTGCTCACCCAGAGGCGTTGCTGGTTGTCTTCTGCTATGGTAAGAATGGTATTACCCGGCAGCCCGTTCTCTGTGCGAAAAGAAGTAAAGCTTTGGTCTTCTTTGTTAAATATGTTTAAGCCGTCTGTGGTACCCACCCAGATGCGGCCGCGACTGTCTTGCAGCAAGGAAAGTATGCTATTGTTGCTGAGGCCATGGGGGTCATTGGTAAAATTAGAATAGTAAGTAAACCTGCCTGTTTTTTTATCCAGCACATCAATGCCGTTAGAAGAGCCTACCCAGATATTCCCCTCCCTGTCTTCCATTAATTCAGAAATATAGAAGGCATGTACAGAATTGGGGCTATAGGCTTTGTAATGATAAAAGCTGTTTTTGTTGCGGTCTAACCGTGTTAA
>DATJGC010000255.1:0-2166 GCA_035495345.1 Chitinophagaceae bacterium
AAAGTAAAAAACGCTTTTGCTTCGTTTTGTTTCACGCGGCGGTACGGCGAGGCAGCGGGCGCAGCAGCAAGTAAAAATTCAAACCTCTTTTTCTCCTTCTCTCTTAGATCTCTTAGCCCCCTCTGTTGCCAACACCATATAAAAAGGTGAAAAAAACATTTGCCGCTGCGCGAAAGGAATCAATATTTTTGTAGAAATCGTTTAACATGGACATCAGCGGAAAAATTGTGCAGATACTACCTCTGCAGGAAGGACAGGGCAAAAATGGCAATTGGAAGAAACAGGAATTTATCCTGGAAACAGGCGATACCTATCCTAAGAAAGTTTGTATTGCAGTATGGGGCGATAAAATTGATTTCAAGAATTTTAAAATGGGTGATTCCGTTGATGTTTCTTTCGACGTGGAAAGCCGTGAATACAATGGCAAGTGGTATACAGATGTAAAAGCCTGGAAGGTAAATGCCGCCAGGCAAAAAGAAAGCAGTACCGGCAAGGCCGGCAGCGCACAAGCCGTACCCAATATCACGGATATACCACCGTCTGAAGACGATCTCCCTTTTTAACCGTTCGTTCCCTTGCACAAAACGCGGGTTCGTTTTAAGGCTGCCCACAGCGCCAGCTACAACAAATACTTTCAGCCAATGCAATACCACGCATTGGCTGTTTTATTTTAGTGAGAGAAACCAGGCTCTGATGAGACCATCGCTTTATAAAAACAGCGCTATGCTTTAATACCATTCTTTTTATCGACATTTAAGTGCAATAGCAGGTATGAGCCTACTGATTACCATTGCGGGCATCGGCATACTGGTATTACTGATATCGTATTACCGCATGCAAACCTTCCTGGCATTTTTGCTGGTCAGCATCGGCCTGGGCCTTTTGCTGGGCCTCTCTCCGGAGGCAATAATGAAAGCTGTACAAAACGGAATTGGCGGCACCTTGGGATCTATTGCTAGCATCATTGCGCTGGGCGCCATGTTGGGCAGACTGATCGGCATTAGCGGTGCGGCCCAACAAATTGCAGGCACCATGACGCGCTGGTTTGGCATCCGCCACCTGCGTTGGGCCTTTATGATTACAGGGTTTATTGTTGGCCTGCCACTTTTTTACTCCGTTGGTTTTATGCTGCTGGTGCCCATTGCCATTACGGTTGCGGTGCAGAACAAGCTTCCCGCTGTATATATTTCACTCCCGCTCCTGGCATCTTTATCGGTGACACAAGGTTATCTTCCCCCTCATCCTGCACCCTTGTTTCTGGTAAAGCAGCTGCATGCAGATATGGGCTTAACATTACTGTACGGAATCATCATTTCAATACCTGCCATTTTAATTTCAGGCGCATGGTATGGTGCTACCGTAAAAAAGTATACGCAGCTACCCAACCAGCAATTTGTGGCAAAGCAATTACCCGAAGAAGCGTTGCCGGGTATTAGCATCAGCCTCGCAACTGTATTGATGCCCATTGTACTCATTGCTTCAGGGGCTTTTATAGCACCGCTGTTGCCTGCCGGGTTTATTAAAAACACGCTGCTGCTATTAGGAGATGCCACAGTAAGCCTGCTGCTTACTATATTCTTTGCATTGTTTGGTTTGAAGTTGATGAGGAAAGAGAAGCGACTGCCGATCAGCCATGAACTTACCGGAGCGGTAAAGGAAGTGGCGTCTTTACTGCTGGTGTTTGGTGGTGCCGGTGCTTTGAAGCAGGTGCTGACGGATGGAGGCGTATCTGAGATCATTGCCGGTATGTTACAGCATGCCCAGCTAAATGTATACGTGCTGGGTTGGGGCATCGCGGCCATTATCAGGGTTTGCGTGGGTTCTTCCACGGTTGCGGGCATTACCACTGCAGGCTTTATTGCCCCGCTGATGGTAGGCGCAGGCATTAACCCCAACCTGATGGTGTTGAGCATTGGCGCCGGCAGTATGATGTTTTCTCACGTAAATGATACCGGTTTCTGGTTATTCAGGGAATATTTTCAGCTATCCCTCGCCGATACCATTAAAACATGGTCGGTCATGGATACGCTGGTATCTATAACTGGGTTACTGGGGGTACTGGTATTGCAATATTGCCTTGGATAGGATTTGATTGGAAAGAACCCTGCGCTTGAATCTATCTTTCGGGTTATCCTACGCATCTACGGAATGATAAAGCCTCACCGA
>DATJGC010000256.1:0-15033 GCA_035495345.1 Chitinophagaceae bacterium
CCATATTTCGGTTATTGTCTATTTTGCCTTTTGCCTCCAGCATGCGCATGTCTTTTGCATCCTGCAGGAAGTTTGAGGCAAAAATAAAGGCGTTGAGCTTTTCGTTTTTGCTGAAGATGATATCTTGGTTGCTGCCTTCCCATTCTTTGAGGCCCTGGTACATGTAAATGATATGATCGCCGGTTTCCATTACACTGTTCATATCATGGGTGTTTACCACGGTGGTAATCTTGTATTCTACGGTAATCTCCTGTATGAGTTTGTCGATTACCATGGAGGTTTGCGGATCTAGTCCTGAGTTGGGCTCATCGCAAAAAAGATATTTGGGATTAAGCACAATGGCCCTGGCAATGCCCACGCGTTTCTTCATACCGCCGCTGATCTCTGCAGGAAATTTTTTATTGGCGTCTTTAAGGTTTACCCTTTCCAGCACTTCGTTTACCCTTTTCTTTTTTTCATTGTAGCTCCATTTGGTAAACATGTTCAGCGGAAACATAATGTTCTTTTCCACCGTAAGGCTATCAAACAGCGCAGAACCCTGGAAAAGCATGCCGATCTGCTGGCGGAGTTCCTTTCTTTTTTCATCATCCATGGAAGAGAAATTGACGCCATCATAAATAATCTCTCCCTGGTCTGGTTCAAACAGACCCACCAGGCATTTCATCAACACTGTTTTGCCGCTTCCGCTGGTGCCGATGATCAGGTTGCACTTGCCTGCCTGCAGTTGAGCGCTTACATCATTCAGCACCACTTTATCGCCAAAGCTCTTCCGTATGTTTTTAAATTCAATCATGGTTTAAGTCGCTGAATTAGTTTAGCAACAGTTGTGCAAGTATATAATCTGAAAAAAGTATCATGATACAGCTTATTACCACGGCACGGGTGCTGGAGCGGCCAATTTCAAGCGCACCACCCTTTACATGGTAGCCATAGTACGCGGGTATGCTGGAAATGATGAAGGCAAAAGTATAGGCCTTGATGAGTGCAAACCAGACGTTGAAGGGCACAAAGTTTTGCTTCAGGCCCTTGTCGAAGTCGAATGCGCTCAGTATACCGGAACCCAGCCCGGCAATTCTTCCACCCCAGATGCCCAGGAAGGCAGACAGTACCACCAGCATGGGAATCACCAGCAATGCCGCCACAATGCGTGGCATAATCAGGTAAGATTTTGTGTTAATACCCATAATCTCCAGCGCGTCTATCTGCTCACTTACCCGCATATTACCCAGTTCGCTTGCAATTTTACTGCCCACCACACCGGCCAGTACAATACATACCAGGGTGGGTGCAAACTCAAGTATTACCGTATCTCTTACAATTTGCGCAATGCTTGCTTTGGGAATGATGGGGCTTACCAGCTGGTAAGCGGTTTGTACGGCAGATACCGCACCCATGAAAAAGGAGATGATGACCACTATACCCAGCGAGCCGATGCCAATTTCAGAACATTGGTGCATAAACTCTTTCCAGTATACCCGCATATTTTCCGGTTTGGAAAACATGCCTTTCAGCATCAGGAGGTAGCGGCCCAGGTCGGTAAAAAAGGTCATAATAATTGGCGGTCAACTGGCAATACTGGCTGTTTTTCTTATTACCTGTTGCTATCCGTATTGATTCGTTTGTCAAAAAAAAGATTGCTTCGCTTACTGCTCTTCATTTGGTGTAACAGAAGATTGACGATCTATTTCACCAGATGCCGCTTTCCGTCTCTAAATTAACGCCTATTCGGCACTTTATTACATGTCTTTACTCACTTTGGTAAATCCGCGCCACCAGCTGGTTTTCTCCTTTGGCGAAAAACTACTGGCATCACCGTTAGCCATTTTAGATTTTATCTGTGCATCAATAACGGTTACCAGCGCCATATTGTAGATGGCTCTTACGGAGCTGCCCAGTTGCAATACGTGCACCGGTTTTTTTAAACCCAGCAAAATAGGGCCAATGGCATCTGCACCACCCACCTCTTTCAACAAGTTATAGGCCACGTTTCCGGCGGCGAGGTTGGGAAATATCAGCGTGTTTACATCCTGGTCTACCAGTTCGCTGAATGGATAATTATCTCTGAGGATTTCTTTATTAAACGCCACGCTGGCCTGCATTTCTCCATCTACCAGCAGCGAAGGGTTTCTCTGTTTTACTATCTTCCTGGCTTCTGCTACCAGTTTTGCCTCAGGAGAGTTGCTGCTGCCAAAATTAGAATAGCTGAGCATGGCTACTTTTGGCACCAGGTTAAAATTGCGCACTTCCTTGGCTACCATGAGGGTAATATCTGCCAGCTCCTCTGCCGTGGGGTTAAAGTTTACGGTGGTATCTGCCATAAACAGCGGTCCGCGTTTGGTGAGCAGCAGGTACATGCCCGCAATCTTTTTTACGCCGTCTTCTGTACCAATGGTTTGCAGGGCGGGCCGTATGGTATCTGCATAATTTTTTGTAAGGCCGGAGATCATGCCATCGGCTTCACCCGTTTCTACCATCATACAACCAAAATAGCTGCGGTTTTTCATCAGCTTGGTGCCTTCATAGAGGTTAAGTCCCTTGCGCTGCCGCTTATGAAAATAGAGATCACCGTATTCTTTTCGTTTCTGATCAAACTCATCCAACTGCGGGTCAATGATGGGCATATCTTCCAGGTCGATGCTGTTGGCTTCGGCAATACTGCGTATTTTCTTTTCGTTGCCCAGCAGTATGGGGTAGGCCACGCCTTCGTCGAAACAGATTTGTGCTGTTTTGAGGATCTTAAGGTTATCGGCCTCTGCAAAAACAATGCGTTTGGGATCACGACGTGCCTTATTGCCAATGATGCGCATCAGCTGGTTATCGAGCCCCAGGCGTTTGTTTAGATTGATGCTGTAAGACTCCCAGTTGGTGATCACCGTTTGTGCCACACCGCTTTCAATGGCGGCCTTTGCTACGGCGGGCGCAACAGTAGACAGCAGGCGGGGATCAAGTGGTTTTGGAATGATGTAGGTTGGACCAAAAGATATGGTCTTCTCGTTGTAAGCCATGTTTACAATATCCGGCACGGGTGATTTTGCCAGTTCTGCAAGGGCATGTACTGCGGCCAGTTTCATAGCTTCATTAATCTGGGTGGCGCGTACATCCAGTGCACCCCTGAAGATATACGGAAAGCCCAGCACGTTGTTTACCTGGTTGGGATAATCACTTCTGCCGGTAGCCATGATAAGATCATCACGTGTTTCTATAGCGGCTTCATAGGCAATTTCAGGATCAGGATTGGCCATGGCAAAAACAATCGGCCGCCGGGCCATGCTTTTGATCATATCGGGTGTTACCACGTTGCCCACGCTAAGACCCAGGAATACATCAGCATCTTTCATGGCCGAGGCCAGTGTTGTATCAGGCGTTTTAACAGCCAGTAGTTTACGGTCTTCGCCCAGGTCTTCACGCTGATCATGTATCACACCAGCAATATCAAACAGTGTGAAATTCTCATGTTTGGCACCGAGTGCCAGGTAGAGTTTTACGCAGGCCATTGCGGCTGCGCCGGCACCATTCACCACAAATTTTACTTTTTCTATTTTCTTTTTTTGCAGTTCCAGCGCGTTCAGCAATGCGGCGCTGCTGATGATGGCGGTGCCGTGCTGGTCGTCATGCATCACCGGTATTTTCAATTGCGCGCGTAATTGCTGCTCTATGTAAAAGCATTCCGGTGCTTTAATATCTTCCAGGTTAATGCCGCCAAAAGTAGGCTCCAGTGATTTTACAATCTGTACAAATTTTTCCGGGTCTTTTTCATTGATCTCAATGTCAAACACATCTATGTCTGCAAATATTTTGAACAAAACGCCCTTGCCTTCCATCACCGGTTTACTGGCTTCCGGGCCAATATCTCCCAAACCCAGCACCGCCGTACCATTACTGATAACTGCTACCAGGTTGCCCTTGGCCGTATATTTATAAACGTTTTCTGTGAGTGCATAAATTTCCTTGCAGGGCTCAGCCACACCCGGGCTGTAGGCCAGTGAAAGATCACGCTGGGTCTTTGCCTCCTTGGTAGGTACTACTTCTATCTTTCCGGGCCTTCCTTTAGAATGGTATTCAAGCGCCTGCTCCCTTCTGAGTTTCTTTTGCATAGGCTGTTAAGATGGCGTGCAAAGTACGAAAATATAGATAGATGGCTGAAAGCCGCCGTTTAGTGGCACAATGATGAAAAGCACGACAAACCAACGGCTGCTATCGTTTTTTAAAACCGCTCCACGCATGCTCGCTAACCTTCTACTCATAGGGATTGTATCCTATAACAGGCACTGCGCAAAAGCATCCAAAGAAAAAATAAAGAAAAATAAATTTGGCGGGATGGAAAACTTTGCTACTTTTGACGTGTACTATCTAACTAGTACACTAAATCACTCAGGATGATAGATATTCAAAACCTTCATTTTGCTTACCGGAAGAAGCCGGTCTTCACCGGTCTTAGCCTGCAGTTGCAGCCCGGCTTTATTTATGGACTGCTCGGAAAAAACGGTACCGGTAAGTCTACGCTGCTGCGTACCATTGCGGGCCTGCTGTTTCCTGATAAGGGTACTGTGCAGGTGCTGGGCTTTACACCGGGTAAGCGGCAGCCTGCGTTTTTGCAGCAAGTCTTTATGGTGCCTGAAGAATTTTACCTGCCGGATGTACCGCTCTCGCACCTGGTAGATCACCACGCGCCTTTTTACCCCAAGTTCAGTGCAGCGCAGTTTGAGAAGTACATCAGTGAATTTGAGATCCCCTCCGGCAGCACCCTGCAAAACATGAGCTACGGCCAGAAGAAAAAAGTGCTTATCAGCTTTGCACTGGCCAGCAATGCCGCCATGCTGCTGATGGATGAGCCTACCAACGGACTGGACATTATGAGCAAGAGCCAGTTCAGAAAAGTAATGGCAGGCGCCTTGTCTGAAGAGAAATGTATTGTTATCAGTACTCACCAGGTTAAAGATTTGGAGAACCTGATAGACAGGATTACCGTGATTGACGAAGGCCGGATCTTATTTGACGAGACGGCGGAAAGGATCAGTCGTAAACTGTCTTTCGAGCTTTCTTTTGATGGTGAGGAAATACAGCAATCATTGTACAATGAGTCTTCACTACGTGGCGCGGCCATTGTAACCCGTAACACAGGTGATGAAGAAGGAAAACTGGATCTTGAATTATTATACAAAGCCATTGTACTTAATGGCGATGCGGTAACAGCCGTTTTAAAGATTAAACCAACATTATGACGCAAACTTTTGATGCCCGCCGCTGGTGGTTGCTGGTTACCAAACACTGGTCGGAGAATAAAAAGAAATACAGCCTTTCCCTACTCGCCTTCTCAGGTCTGCTGCTGCTCTGGTGGATTTTTATTGTGATGGATAACCATCGTGCGCCTGCTGAGGATATTCAAATCAATGCGTATTATGTGGTGCTGTTCATCCTGGGTTGTTTATACGCAAGCACTTTGTTTGCCGACCTTGGTTCTAAGACCAAGGCACTGAACTACCTGACGGTACCAGCGTCACAGGCAGAGAAAATATTGTGCAACCTCTTTTATGGCGTACTGGTATTTTTTGTTTGTTATACTGCTATATTTTACATCCTGGATTTTGTAGTGGTAAAAGCAGGCAATGCCATGGCCTATAACCGGTGGCTGCAACAACATGACCCGCGCAGCGTATTCAAAAAAGAAACAGTAGCCAATGTATTTAGCGGTCCAAGCGGTCTTAGAGACAAGGGCTTCTCTTTGTACCTGCTGCTATTGTATTTTGTGCTACAGTCGGCCTTCATCTACGGTTCCATCTACTTCAGCAAATTCAGTTTTATTAAAACGGTTATTGCATTAGTGCTGGTGGGCGTTTTTGTTTCGGTGGTGCTTGCAAAACTCATTTCACCTATTTTACCACCCGGCAATTTTCGCGATGGTATCTCCAGCTTCCAGGTCTATACGGTAAAGCAGGCATCTGCTGGCCAGGGCACTATGATCTACAGCGACCCCGCCACAGATAAAATGATGAGCATTCCATCATGGATAGGACAGGTATTGATCTTTCTTTTAAAATATGCATTTGCACCCCTGCTTTGGCTGGCAACTTTTTACAGGCTGAAAGAAAAAGAAATCTGAGGCCCTAAACAAATCATTATGCAATTCAGAGAATCACAAGCTATATACCTGCAGATTGCCGATTATATCTGCGAGAAGATACTGCTCAAGGAGTGGAAGCCGGGTGAACGTATACCTTCTGTGCGTGAGCTGGCCGTACAACTGGAAGTAAATCCGAATACGGTGATGCGTACGTTTGATTTCTTACAACAGCAGGAGATCATCCAGAACCAGCGGGGCATTGGGTATTTTGTTAGTGCGGCCGCGCAAAAAAACGCCCTGCATTACCGCAAAGAAGCCTTTAGCGAGAAAGACCTCCCCAATATCTTTCGCAATATGTACTTACTGGGGATGGAACTGGAAGAGCTGAAACCCAGGTTCGACAAGTATAAAAAACAGCATTTTTCTAATTGAATTTCTAACTGTCTTATTTCATTTGTATGAAAACAAGTAACAAAATAATACTCGCCATCATTCTTGCGCCCCTGCTGATCATCATGTTATTGCACCTGAGCCTTTATGCAAAATACAAAGCAGGAGATTTTGTAAGCGTTCATTCTGTTGAAGAAGAAGGGTACACCCGTACCAATTTTCAAAATATACGGCATATTGCTATTTACGGGCTGGGCAATTGCAGGGTACTGCCATCAGACAGCCTGCAGCTGCGCCTGGAGAAGCAAGTGCAACTGCCGGTACGGTATGAAGTGCATGCAGATTCACTGATTATTAAGGGTGAGGTAAAGACCAGCAATGGAAACAATGAAGAAGTGGTAGAGCGCAATTTCCAGGACGTGAAATTGTTTGTGCCGCTCATGGCCAGCATACTGGTAAGCAATAGTTCAGTAACCGTACGGGGTGCAGAAGACAGTACAAAAGCGCCCTCGTATGTTTTCTCGGTGGTAAGCGATAGCAAGCTGGAAGTAGCAGATACAGAAAAGCCGGTTTACTTTAAAGGACTCAGCATCCAGGCATCCCGTGCAAACGGCATAGAGCTTACCGCGCAAACAAAAATAGAAGACCTGCAGCTGATGCTGGTGGAAACCAATTTTTCTGATAATGGCGCTGCTGTACAGCGACTGTCAGTGGCAGCAGATAAGGAATCATATATTACCCTGAAAGGCGAAAACCTGCAACGCCTGGATACTGCCAGGAAACCGTAACCGTCTGTAAGAATGATTGCTGCTTTGCTTATTCCATTGAAACTGTTGCACCCAGCCAGGCCATCATACCCATACCGTATTCAATGGCATCTTCATCTATATTAAAGCGGGGTGTGTGTACGCCGGCGGTAATGCCTTTGGCTTCATTCATTACCCCCAGCCTAAAGAAGCAACCGGGTATCAGTTGTGTATAGTAACCAAAGTCTTCTGCACCCATCCGCAGTTCTGTAGTCTCTACCTTTTCATCTCCCATAAAATCCCTGGCCAGTGTTTTGGCAATAGTGTGCAATTTTTCATTGTTGTACACGGAAGGATAGCCAACATCTATGTGCAGGTCTATGCTGGCGCCCATGCTGTGCACCAGTTCTGTTGAAAGGGTGCGGATGATCTCATGGGCTTTAAAGCGCCAGGTCTCATCCATGGCGCGGAAGGTACCCATCAACTTTACTTCACTGGGTATTACGTTGGTGGTATGGCCGCCCTGGAAAGAAGTGATAGACAAAACGGACGCATCAAAGGGGTTGCGGTTCCTGCTAATCACCTGCTGCAAGGCCAGCACCAGGTGCGAAGCAATTAATATAATATCAGGTGCTACCTGGGGCGCTGCGGCATGGCCGCCCTTCCCTTTGATGGTAATATAAATTTCATCGGCACTGGCCATTACCTTTCCTTCCTTAAAACTTACTTTGCCTACTTCAAGACCAGTATGTACATGCAACCCTACAATGGCTTGCGGTGCGGGGTTCTCCAGCACACCTTCCTTTATCAATAAGCTGGCGCCGCCCGGGTTTCTTTCTTCACCAGGTTGAAAGATAAGTTTAACCGTACCATTCCATTGATCACGGGTTTCCTGTAGAATCTTCGCCCCCCCCAGCAGTACACTGCTGTGCACATCATGCCCGCAGGCATGCATAACCCCTTTGTTGGTAGATATATAAGCAACCTCGTTTTCTTCCTGTATGGGTAGTGCATCCATTTCTGCACGCAAGGCGATGGTCCTGCTTTTGGGGTTATTGCCTTGTATCAATCCTATAACACCGGTGGTAGCCATTACCTGGAAGGGGATGCCGAGCGCGCTGAGTTGTTGCTGAATAAATGCAGAGGTATTAAATTCCTGGTAACTGAGTTCAGGGTTTGCGTGTAAATGATGACGAATTGCAATGGTAGCTGGCGCGTATTTTTTTGCCAGCTCTTTAATTTTTTCTTGCAGCATGGCGCAAAAATAGGCAATTGCGCAACGCGTAGGCCTTACCAACGGGATGGCCGGGATGCCTGGCCGTAGTGATGGTAAGAAGTGTTACTGGTTAAGGTCAGACAATTTTACTTCCACGGTATCACGTACTACAAATACGCTATTGGGAAATTCTTTCGACAAAGTCTTGCGGTATTCTTCTGCTTCTTCCTTGTCTGTAAAATTACCCACGCGCAGCCGGAAATAAGGCGCCTGGTAAAGAAGATAGGCTTTAAGATCAGGGTATAGCTGGTACACTTTTGTTTTAGCGGCAATGGCCGCGCTGCGGTCGCTGGTATTAATTACCTGCAAACGGTAGCCAGACACCATGCGGCGTGCATCACGGGTGGTAACCTCGTTAATCTGTGCCTGTTTCTTAACAAGCAGATCTACCCGCGGGTCTTTATGAATAACGATAGAAGAAGTAGAATCTGTCTGGGCGATTGCAGGCAATGCGCACCAGGCTATAAAAAGCGCCAGCACAAGTTTTTTCATAATGGTGATAGGCGTGCTTTGAGAAACCGGGCACCCGCCGGCAAGATAGGTAAAAAATTATGCCAAATTGATCCGGCTGGCGCCGGGCCATTTGTTAAATCAGCAGGGGCGGTTGGTTGTTCCTCATACTTCATTTAGTTTCTCCCGCCTCCTTTACAATCTGCACACTAGCACTGCAACCCAGCCGTGATGCGCCGGCGGCAATGAGTTCAGTGGCAAAGGCGTTCGACTTAATGCCGCCGGAAGCCTTTATCTGCACCTGCACCGGCAGGTGCGCTCGCATCAGTTGCACCGCCTTTACGCTAGCACCCTTCTCTGCATAACCGGTAGAGGTTTTCATAAAGTCGATCCCCAGCGGACCAAATAACTGGCAGCATTGGATAATTTCCTCATCGCTGAGAATGCCGCTTTCAATGATCAGTTTGATGATCTTTCCCTTCTTATGAATTACTTCTGTTAACAACTGCACTTCTTTTGAGAGAAAGGCAAAGTCGTGCATACGCAGCGCCACCAGGTTCATCACCACATCCAGCTCATCAGCACCGTCTACAATGGCCAGTACTGTTTCCGCCATCTTTGCTTCTGTGGCTGAGTAACCAAACGGAAAGCCTATTACGGTGGCTACTTTTATTCTTGTAGGATCTAATATTGTTTTTACCCGCTTTACAAAGGGCGGCGGTATGCATACGGCCGCAAACCCATATTCTGCAGCCTCCCGGCAAAGCTGTTCTACATCAGCAATTGTAGTGGTGGGCTTTAATACAGTATGATCTATATAAGGAGCTACATTCATTCAGCGTGTTTATTTTAATAGGCTTTTAATGTTGTGTGGGCCGGGTCTTGCTTGCAGCCAGCTATTGTTACACATGGGCGATAATGATAAAACCATTGATCATTTTATTGCGCCGAAATTACTCCATTTATGTAATTTCAGTGCTTCACTTTGTATTATTAAAAAACCAGAACAACATGAGAAAACCAGTTTTTGGCAGGGGGAAGCATTTGCGCTTGCTTCTTCCGGCAGTGATTTTTTTGCAACAACTCAGCGCGCAATCTACCTTCCCGGTCAACGGCGTGGCATCACCTAAGACAGCCAGTTACGCATTTACCAACGCTACTATCTTTAAAGACGGTCAGTCCAGCGTCAGCAATGCTACCATGCTGGTGAAAGATGGTAAAATTGTGGCCATCGGAACCAATCTTACTATTCCCAAAGATGCCGTGGTAACAGATTGCAAAGGCAAATACATCTATCCCTCTTTTATTGACATTTACAGTGATTACGGCGTTGCTGCGCCACAACGTACAGCAGGCGGTTTCAATTTTGGCGGTCCGGCGCAACTTACGTCTAACCAGAAAGGCGCCTATGGCTGGAACCAGGCCATCCGCAGTGATATGGAAGCCGGCAAATTATTTACTGCAGATGATGCCAAGGCAACACCGCTGCGTGAAGCCGGCTTCGGTACGGTACTGGCGCACCAGAAAGATGGTATTGCACGTGGTACCGGTGTGTTGGCAACCCTGGCTGCACAAAAGGAAAACCTGCTGGTGATCAAAGAAAAAGCATCGGCCCATTACTCACTCAGCAGGGGCAGCTCTACACAATCTTACCCCGGCTCTATCATGGGTTCCATTGCGCTGTTAAGGCAAACCTACCTGGATGCACAATGGTACAAGGCCAATCCTGTTGCAGAAGGCGTAAACCTTTCCTTAAAAGCATTCAATGAAACACAGAACCTGCCACAAATTTTTGATGGCGGCGATAAGTGGATGGATATACGTGCAGACCGGATAGGAGATGAGTTTGGTGTACAGTACATTATAAAGGGCGGTGGCAATGAATACCAGCGCATCAATGAAATTGCGGCTACGCGTGCCAGTTATATACTGCCACTGAACTTTCCACAGGCCATGGACGTGGAAGACCCCAATGATGCGCGTTTTGTATCACTGGCAGACATGAAAAACTGGGAGCTGGCCCCCGGCAACCCTGCGGCTTTTGAAAAAGCAAACATACCTTTTTGCTTAACTGCGGCCGACCTGCGCGATACCAAACAGTTTATGACCAACCTGCGCAAGGCAATAGAATACGGGCTTTCAGAGAACAAGGCTTTTGAAGCGCTTACAAAAACACCCGCCACGCTGCTGGGCGTGTATGATAAAGTAGGCAGCCTGGAGCCCGGCAAACTCGCCAACTTCCTGGTAACCTCCGGGCCGGTCTTCAATGAAAAAACCATTCTTTACCAGAACTGGATACAGGGCGAGAAATACAGCATTAACGAAGCCGCATGGATGCCCCTTGCCGGCAATTATAATCTTGTTATAACCAATACCGCTACCGCTGCCAGCACAACCTATGTACTGGAGGTGAAAAACAAAACTGCTGCCAGCGTAATAGCCAGGGATACACTGGCCACCAAATTTTCTACGGATGGCAAGCTGGTAAAACTCAGCTTCTCTACCAATGCAGCCCGCAGGATGCCATCCACAGATTCTGCCCGTACTTCTTCGCTGCCCCGCGGCATGGGTGCTGCAGGCGGAGGAAGACCCGCCGCCAGCATACGTTTAAGTGGTGTAAACAATGGTAATGTATGGCAGGGCAATGGCGAAGATTCTGCCGGAGCACCGCTGTACTGGACGGCCACCCTGGTAAAAGAAACCGCCGACAAAGCCGATTCTGCCAGGAGAAAGATGCCCTTAAGACTGGGTAAGGTTACCCTTCCTTTTGATGGCTACGGATGGGATTCATTACCAAAACAACAAACCCTGCTCATAAAAAATGCAACCGTTTGGACGGGTGAGAAGGAAGGCCAGTTGCTGGCCACTGATGTGTTGCTGAAAAACGGCAAGATTGCACAGGTAGGCAAAAACCTTTCAGATGCAACCGCAAAAGTAATTGATGGCACCGGCAAATTTGTTACAGCTGGTATCATAGATGAACACTCACATATTGCTGCCGCCTCTATTAATGAAGGAGGACAGTCGGTTACTTCTGAAGTAAGGATTGCAGACAACCTTAACCCGGATGATGTAAATATTTATCGCCAGCTCAGCGGCGGCGTTACATCCTCTCATATTTTGCATGGTTCTGCCAATACCATCGGCGGTCAAACACAGCTCATAAAATTACGCTGGGGTGTAAACGATGAGGGCCTTAAGTTCCAGAACTGGGATCCATTTATAAAATTTGCATTGGGAGAAAATGTAAAACGCACTACGGCCACACAGGGCAACAATCGTTTTCCTGATACGCGCATGGGTGTGGAAGAAGTACTTACAGACGCCTTTCAGCGCGCTACCGATTACCAGAAGGCTATGAAGGCGGCAGAAGAAAATAACCGGAAGAAAGGGGCTGCGCCCATGAGCGTTCGGCGTGATCTTGAACTGGATGCACTGGTAGAAATCCTGAACAAGAAAAGATTTATTACCTGCCACTCCTATATTCAGAGTGAGATTACGGCGGCAATGCGCGTGGGTGATAAATTCGGTTTTCGCTTTAACACTTTTACCCATATCCTTGAGGGTTATAAGGTAGCCGATAAAATGAAAGCACATGGTGCCAATGCCTCTACCTTCAGCGACTGGTGGGCGTATAAAATGGAAGTACAGGATGCCATACCGCAAAATGCAAGCATTATGCAAAGAGTAGGTTTAAATGTAGCCATCAATTCAGATGATGCGGAGATGGCGCGCCGCCTTAACCAGGAAGCAGCCAAGAGTGTTAAATACGGTGGCATGAGCGAGGAAGATGCCTGGAAGATGGTTACCATTAACCCTGCTACCATGCTGCATGTGGCAGACCGCGTAGGCAGCATTAAACCCGGTAAAGACGCAGACATTGTGGTATGGAGTGATAATCCTTTAAGCATCTATTCAAAACCGGAAAAAACCATTGTGGATGGCATTATCTATTTCGACCTGGAGCATGATCTCCAGTTGCGCAAACAGATTGCTGCTGAACGTAACCGCCTGGTGCAGAAAATGATGGGCGAAAAAAGAAATGGTGCACCCATGGCCGCACCTTCGCCCAGTTTTCAATTGCTGATGACCTGCGGAGATCATGATCACCATGATGGATTGATCACCGTTGATGCGGAAGATGGAACCAATACTAACAAATAAACTTACTGATAATGACAAAGAATATTTTTTATACAAGCTTCCTGCTACTGCTGGCAGTGGCAGTACAGGCACAGGAGAACGTGTACCCGGTGCCGGCAGCCAGCGGATCGGTGTTTATTACCAATGCTACCATACATGTGGGCAACGGGCAGGTAATTAATAATGGCAGCATTAAGATCAATAACGGAAAAATTGAACAGGTAGGTGCAAACCTTCCCGTTCCGGCAGATGCAAAACTGTATGATGTAAAAGGAAAACAGGTATACCCTGGTATGATTTTGCCAAACAGTGATCTTGGCTTAAAGGAAATTGGTAGTGGCGTAAGAGGGTCTAACGACTATGTGGAGATTGGTGAATACAATCCCAGCGTTCGCTCTATTGTTGCTTATAATACTGATTCAAAGATCATCAATACACTAAAGGCCAATGGTATCTTACTGGCAGCAGTGGCGCCGCAGGGTGGTGTTATCAGCGGTTCTTCTTCCGTAGTGCAGCTAGACGCGTGGAACTGGGAGGATGCAGCCTATAAGATGGAGAACGGAATACATATCAACCTGCCAAGCTTTATAGTACGCACCGGCAGGCGCGGTGGTTTTATTGGTTTTCCCGGGGCACAGCAGCCGCCTACAGACCCCGCCAAAGAGGCATTGGATAAAATTGCAGAGATAAAAGATTTTTTTACCGAAGCAAGGACTTACCTGCAGGAAGGCACACACAAAGAAGTGAATCTCAAATACGAAGCAGTAAAAGGTTTGTTTGATAAAAAGCAAAAACTGTTTATCCATGCAGACCAGGTAAAGCAAATGCTGGTGGCCATCGACTTTGTAAAAGAGTTCAATTTTGATGTGGTGCTGGTGGGCGCTAGCGAGTGCTGGCAGATTGCACCTTTACTGAAACAAAACAATATTGCCGTTATTTTAAACAAGGAACATAGCCTGCCTACCACAGAAGATGATGATGTAGACCAGCCTTATAAAACACCGGCCGTTTTGCAGAAGGCAGGTGTATTGTTTGCCCTGAATGATGATAACGAAGAAACACGTTACCGCAACCTGGCGTTCAATGCAGGTACCGCCGCTGCATATGGTTTAACAAAAGAAGAAGCATTGCAGGCAATTACGCTGAATGCGGCTACCATACTTGGCATTGCAGATAAAACAGGTTCTATAGAAGTGGGCAAAGACGCCAATATCATTGTGAGCGAAGGTGATTTGCTGGATATGAAAAGCAGCATCATCACGCATGCCTTTATACAGGGCAGGCTGGTCTCGCTGGATAATAAGCAGCAGCAACTTTATGAAAGATATAAATACAAGTACGGCCTGAAATAGGCTTACTGTTTATTTGTTGTATGGCCCCGGACATCCGGGGCTTTTTTGTGCTTACCCTGTAGCATGCTGAAGCAGCGATGATGTCTTGGCGGTTTTTCAATAATATTGCATCCACTGGTTAAGAGGATAATCGCCCGTTGATTGTTACCCCTGTTGCGCTGGCGCTAATTGCTGTAATACTCTCCGCGATGCTGGCCGAAGCAGGTACGACAATATCGTTAGTATCGCAAAAACTGCCGACCAGATAAACACTCCCGGGCCATCTCCAACTATAAGGTGAGAAACACAGGCCGCTGAGAAAAGGATTACAATGCCCGTGTAGGCCCATTCCTTTAGCAATAAAAAACCCGGCATTAGAAAGCAGACACTGGCTACTATTTTACAAATGCCCAATATGGTGGCAAGGTAATGCGGATACCCCAGGTGGTCCAGTACACCATACACATATCCCTTGTTGAGAAGGTTAAAGTCCCACAAGGCACCATGAACAAGCTCAAAACAAATTAATACGGTTACAATCCAGTAAAAAATGCTACGGGTTTTGTTTTTGGCGCCAGGTATTGCAGCTGTATTTTTCATGCGTATGGTATTAAAGTGAAGAAAGTAGTTTCAATT
>DATJGC010000257.1:0-7798 GCA_035495345.1 Chitinophagaceae bacterium
CGTAAAATCCACAAATATGAAAGCATTGATCATCGGCGCAACGGGGGCCACCGGAAAAGATCTAGTGAACATTTTGTTGAAGGATCCGGACTATACGGAAGTTGTGGTATTTGTGCGGCGACAGCTTGGTCTTACACATCATAAGCTGTTGGAAATTATAACTGATTTTGACAACCCGGAAACCGTGTCGGAATCCATGAAGGCGGATGTTTTGTTTTCCTGCCTCGGTACTACGTTAAAAGCAGCCGGTTCTAAAGATAGACAACGGCATATTGACTGTCAGATCCCATTGCAGTTTGCTACTATTGCCAAAAGAGGCGGGGTATCTACAATTGTATTGTTATCGGCGTATGGGGCTTCTTCCAGCAGCAGGGTATTTTATTTGCAAATAAAAGGTGCATTGGAGGACGCCATTAGTCAACTTCAATTCAGGCAGTGTATTATTTTCAGGCCTGGGTTATTGCTCCGAAAAGACACTGACCGAGCCGGGGAGCGGGTATCGGCTGCGGTGATAAAGTTGCTGAATAATATTGGCTTAATGAAGAGATTTAAGCCCATGCCGACCTCAATACTTGCAAAGAAATTGGTTAAAGCTCCTAAGGTGCTACCAGCCGGAAAGCACGAAATAGTACTGGATAAAATATTCAATTTTTAACAGTTAATCAGCGGCTTGGTTTACGCAAAAGCTTAAGACGCATCTATTAATCCTGGTTGAGTCATCAAACTCAGAGATTGAAACCCGGCATCCGGGCGATAACCATCAGGCAGCGCCTACTTTATTTCCTGCGCTAACTTGTTTAAATACTGCATCCATCCACCTGAACAAGCACCAAAACATTCCAGCGCAGGTGTAAGGCCTTTGTGCGTGAAAGTAATTTGTACTTCTTCCCCCTTCTGTGCTATGTCAAAATAGAATGTGGTATTCGTCCATTCGCTGGGTTGCGCCAAAAATGACAAGTTGCTGTCTGTCACCAGCCAGGTGATTTTTTTACCTGGAATTAATTCAACAATTTTCTGTGTGCTGTTGTGGGCGCCCCCGCCTGCGTTAAAAGAAAAGAGGTCGCCTAACTTTTCACTCCTGCCGGTTATTGTTTCGTTGTAGATACCCATCCACCAGTTTCTGACATCCTTAAGTTTTTCAAATATCGCTTCTTTGGTTTGAGATGATGCAAAACTGTAACTAAAGTCGTTATTGTTCATATACTGTCATTTTTATCAAAAATTCATTATTACTCTGCCGCCAATGCAAGCCTTGTTTATTCGATCTATTGTAAATTGTTCTTTTGCTTCTTCGAGGATGATTCGCCGCATAGATTAATTGGTTTGACTAATTATTAGGCAGCCCCCATTTTTCAACCAGTTCAGCATTCAAGCCACCGGATCTACCATTCGGCCGGCCTTTGCCTGTTTCAATATACTTTTTAAGGCTTCCCTGAATATAACTTGTCCAGGCATCGTTACATACTTTGTAGCATTCATAGGCTGGCACCAGCCCCTCATGAATAAATACAATCTTAGTCTTGCTTTCTAATTTGGTGATTTTAAAAATGAGTTTGGTGCCTATCCATTCTGTTTTATCTTTTGTAAAATTAAATTCGTTGTCTACCACCTGGTAAACCAGCTTTTTGTCAGGAACAATTTCAATGAGTTTAATCTTACTCAAATGCACATTTTTATAGTGATAAAAAAAGGTCTGGTTGAGTTGATCCGTATTACCCTGAATCTCTTCTGACCACCATCCCCTGAAATTTTTAATGGCGTTAAAAGATGCGCTGGGTGTTTGATCGACCAAAATCGTCGATGTATAACTTTTTGATGGTTTACCAACAGCTGATTCTTGCTTTTGACCAGGCAGGTTATGTGCGTTTATCGCCTGGTTAGTATTTGAACTAACAAACATCACAGAAAGAAGCATCGTCATTGAAATTAAAATATGGTTCATCTTGTTTATTTTTTAAATTTTGGTATCGCTATTTTTTAAGGGGTATCTCAAAAGCTTGTGAAGGCCAAATTGCAAGGAGATCATCTTTATACTATCATCCCTGCAGTCAGATTTAGAATAGTACCGCTTATGGCACTGCTTTCCTCTGACGCAAGGAAGACTGCAGCATCTCCCAGCTCCCGGAGGCTTGTTAAACGCTTCCTGTGTGTTGCATTTTCCATCATGTTGTGAAACTGCGCAAAACTGATATTATGCGCTTTTCCATGAATTTCCCAAACTTCATCGATGAGCGGGGTTTCAGGAATGCCGGTGCTTAACAGGCAAACCGACCTTATTCCAAGCTGGCCATATTCAACAGAAAGCGAGCGGCACAACGCTTCCACGGCTGACCAGGCCGGTACCATGCCGCCAACAAAAGGCGGGCTGATATGGCTTGCATTGGGCACGTGCATTAGTATTACGCCACTGCCCTGTTTCACCATCTCCCAGGTAGCTGCTTTGGCGGTGAGAAAATGGGATTGTACATATGTTTTAATGGGATTAAAAAAACTTTCCAATGAAAGGTCAGCAAGGGCGATACCCTGTATTCCTTTTTGCGGTATGCCGATGGTATTGAAGGATATATCAATCTTACCTGCTTTGCGCACCACGTCACTAACAAAACCTTCAATGGCCTTTTCATCAAGCGCATCTACCAGCGCCGTCTCTATTGTATGCCCCTGCGATGCAATTTTTGCTGCAATGGCAGACATCTTATTTGCAGTACGACCAGCTAGAAAAACCTTCGCACCCTGTTGTGTGAAGCTTTCAGCAATAGCAGCGCCAACGGCGCCATTTCCATAAATGACGGCCACTTTATCAGTCAATCTTTTTGTTGCAGACATTGTTTTCATTTTAAATTATGATGTTATGAATGTAAAGTTGGTGGCTTGGCCGCACTTTTAGGCGGTGTAAAATGGACATTCTGACGGGTTGTTTAAGACAAAGCAATAAGCTAATTTTATACAAAACCTTTGAATGAAGCATTTAACCATTGTTGTACCTGCCGGGCAGATTAACCTTAGCAGCATTGCGTGTATCGCGGGTATTCATGAGATTTTTACCGCCGCCAATAATTATTACAAGAAGAAGGATAAAAAGGAATTATTTAAAATCCAGATAGCGGGCGTTTCTGGCGGCGCAGAGAGGTATAAAAATATGTTCGCCATAACGCCTGACGTAAGTATTGGCGCTGTCAGTAAAACAGATTTGATAGTTATACCGTCCACTTTAATACGCGGATATAAAGATGCAATTAAAGAAAATCAGCTCCTTATTAACTGGATTGAGAAGCGCTATAAAGAAGGTGCTGAAGTTGCCAGTATGTGCAGTGGTGCATTTTTACTGGCACTCTCAGGATTACTGGATGGAAAAACCTGTTCTACGCATTGGGCATTTGAAGAACGTTTCAGAAATATGTTTCCTGCTGTTAACCTGCAGACAGACCTGTTAATAACAGACGAAAACGGCATATATACCAATGGCGGCGCCTATTCATTTTTAAACCTTGCCATTTATTTGGTGGAGAAATACTATGGAAGAGAAACCGCTATCTATTGTTCCAAAATATTTCAGATAGAAATGGACCGAAACACGCAGTCGACCTTCGCTATTTTCACAGGACAAAAATTACACCAGGATGAAACCATAAAAAAAGCGCAATTATACATTGAAAGCAAACTACAGGATAGGATATCAGTTGAAGAGCTCTCCAGCAAATTTGCTGTGGGCAGGCGCAATTTTGACCGGAGGTTTATTAAAGCTACGGGCAACACACCCCTTGAATACATGCAACGGGTCAAAGTAGAATCCGCCAAGAAATCGTTTGAAACCAACCGCAAAACAATCAACGAGGTAATGTATGAAGTTGGCTACTCGGACGAGAAAGCCTTCCGCGAAGTTTTTAGAAAGATCACCGGCGTCTCCCCACTGGAATATAAAACCAGGTACAATAAAGGGAGACGCTGAGGTAGAAAGTTGAACCATGGTCATTAATATTGGGCACAATCTGCCAACCAATACTTATGGCAGTGGGCCAAACAGTTCACCAAAGTTGCTACATACTTATTTTCTTACAGAAGATTGTCTTACAATTAAGCGGGTCTGCAGCGCAGTACGTACGGGAATGAAATCATTCAACCCTTTTTTTACCGCGTCCAGTAAAATACGCATGGCTTCACGTCCCATCTCTGCTACCGGCTGTTCAACGGTGGTTAGCGAGGGTTCAATAACGGAAGCCATTGGGTCATTGCTGAACCCTACTACGCCTAAATCACGTGGTATTTTTATTCCCTTTGATTTTGCATACAGCATCAGTTGTATGGCCGTGGGATCGTTCACGCAAAACACTGCATCTGGTCTGTTTTTTTTCGACAATAACTTTTGCGCACATTGGATGGCTGCTTTCACAGAAAGATCGCTGTGAACGATCATGTCTTTTTTAACCGGCAATTTATATTTCTTTAAGGCATCCATGTAGCCATTCAGCCGGTTAGAGCTGAGGCGTAAAACAGAAGGCCCGCCAATATGCGCAATATTCTTATAGCCGCTCACAATTAAGTGCTCTACTGCTTTGAAAGCGCCCTCATAATCATCCACCAGTACTTTTGATGTATTGATTTCTTCGCACACCCGGTTAAAGAAGACAACCGGGATGCCATAACGCTCGAAAGCCCGGAAGTGATCAAATTCTTTTGTCTCCTTGGTCATCGAAATTAATACGCCATCCACGCGGCTCGACAACAGAACATGTGCGTTGGCCATCTCTGTTGTCAATGATTCCTGGCTCTGGCAAATGATTACATTATAGCCTGCAGATGCGGCCACTTCCTGCGCACCAATAATAACAGTTGGAAAAAAATACGTCATGAACTCGGGAACTATGATACCAATCGTATTTGTTTTGCTGTTCACAAGGCTCTGTGCAAGCTGATTAGGCTGGTAATCAAGCTCCCGGGCCATATTTAAGACAGCTTCCCTGGTTTGCGGATTGATATCCCCGTGTTGGTGAAGCGCTCTGGATACAGTGGATTTTGAAATATTCAACGCTTTTGCAATGTCTACAATGGTAGCCATATGCTTTTTGTTACCAACCTTCACAGCAATCTTTTCTTTCCCTGCAAGCGTAAAATAACTTTTACAATCTTTGCAATAGTAGCGCTGCTTTCCCCTCACAATCCCCGATTTGCTGACAGCATTTACCTGGTTACACTTTGTACAACGAATCATCGGTATCGCAAACTTTGTTTAATAGTGCGCGATAAAAGTAACAATCAATCCGCAATTTTCAACTGGCTAAAAAGGGGACGAGGCTTACAGGAAGACCCATTGCAAACTTTGCGACCATCAATTATTGGAACATAAAAATTTCTTTTCGGTTAGTGCAGTAGCTACCGGGATCGTTTGCGGTACCGTTCCCGGTAGATCGTGTTGTCAATAAGTGGGGTTTGCTATCGTTTGTATTTTATTTTTTTTCTAATGTTGCGGTCAGGTTTACAATACCGGTTGGTTGAATTGTTTTCACTATTTTAAATTGCCTGCATTATGAAGAAAATTCTTTCCTTCTCTACAGTTGTGTCTTACTGTAGTTTTTTATCTTTTTTTCTATTCTTGTTTTTTTCTGTAACCGTGCATGCTCAATCAGCTGCTGATATAACCGGTACAATAATGGATGAAACCGGGAAGCCGCTGTCTGGTGCAGCCATTGGTTTAAAAGGAACATCCAAAGGTACAGTCAGTAACAGCACTGGTGCATTTACTTTAAAGGCAGTAAAGCCAGATGCCATACTGGTCATTACTTTCCAGGGATATGAAGATACCAGCATCAGCGTGGCGGGTAATACTTCATTTACCATTACTATGAAACAGAATTACAATAAGCTGAACGAAGTTGTGGTGGTAGGTTATGGTACACAACGTAAGATTGCCTCAACAGGTTCCATCGCCACCGTAAAAGCCAGTGATATTACCCAAACACCAGTAACCAACGTTGCGCAGGGTTTGGCTGCAAGAGTAGCGGGTGTGCAGATTACACAAAACAATGCGGCGCCGGGTGGCAATATCAGTGTCCGCATCCGGGGTACCAATTCTATAAACGGCTCTTCTGAACCATTATACATTGTAGATGGCATACAGATTTCTAATGGTGGTGCAGTAACAGATGTAAGTCCCCTCTCGAGTATTAACCCTAATGATATTGAATCGGTGGATATTTTAAAAGATGCTTCTGCAACGGCTATTTACGGTGCCCGTGGCGCAAACGGTGTTGTATTAATTACTACTAAACGTGGAAAGAGTGGCGCCACCCGCGTACAATTGGATACTTACCAGGGCATACAAAATATCACCAGGAAATTAAAGATGCTGGATGCATCGCAGTTTGCAAAGCTGGAAAACGATATTTATAATTCGTCTATTTATACCGACCCTACCTCGCTTGGGAAGGGTACCGACTGGCAGAACATTGTTTATCGGCAGGCTAAGATTCAAAACTACCAGGCAGCTGTAAGCGGTGGGTCCGATAAAACAGTTTTCTCTTTATCGGGTAATTATTTTAACCAGGATGGTATTATCATTAAGTCAAACTTTAACCGGTATTCCTTAAGGGCAACGCTAGACCATACCATCAACGAACATTTTAAAGTAGGTACAAGCATACTCGGCAGCTATACTACCAATAGCAATATCCCAACAGGTGTCAATTCCATCGATGGTCCGGTGGTTACACAAGGTATTGTGGGTGCAGCGCTGGGTGCACCACCAACCTTGGTGCCCTACAAAGCTGACGGAAGTATTTACCCGTTTGCGGATCAGTTCAATGGCCGCTACCGCGAAGTAGCCAATCCGGCAGGGCTTGCACAGATACTCAACCGCAATACCATTAAACGCACGCTGGCCAATTTATACGCAGAAGCAAAAATTATCGAGGGCCTCAGTTACCGTGCATCTTTTAATGTGGATGTAACCAATACACTCAACGACTATTATTCACCGCTCTATATATTAGGTAAGGCAGAGGTCAATGCCAACTCCGGCAGCGGCAGTAAGGGAAATGTAAACTCCACCTCATGGCTGCACGAAAGTATACTTACTTACAACCGTTCCTTTGGCGACCATTCTTTGAAATTCACAGGTGTATATGCCATCCAGAGTAATTTGTACAATGCCAATTCTATCAGTGCCAGCGGCTTTCCCAACGACGCCACTACCAATGAAGCATTGGGACTTGCCGTAAACAGAACGGTAAGCAGCAACCGCACACGTGATGCACTCAATTCATATATGGGACGTATCAATTACGGATTTGCAAATAAATACTTTATTGATGTTACCGCCCGTCGTGACGGTGCATCTAAATTTGGTGAAAACCACAAATGGGGTTTCTTCCCCGCGGTTGCCGGCGCATGGCGCATCATAGAGGAAAAATTCCTGAAAGGCAACAAAGTGTTTAGCGATTTAAAATTAAGGGCCAGTTATGGTACAACGGGTAATGCTGCTGCTATTGGTCCTTATCAATCTTTAGCACTTGAAACATCCGGAAGCAATTACCAATTCAATCATATTTATACAGTAGGCATTAGTCCTTCTGCCATTCCTAATAATGATCTCCGTTGGGAAAAATCGATACAAACCAATATTGGTCTGGACATTGGTCTGCTACAAAACAGGTTAACCCTGGTGGTAGATTATTACAACAAGAAAACAGAAGATTTATTGTTTGTGAAAAATCTGCCGCTATCTTCCGGCTACACTTCTGTTACCGGAAACTTTGCCAGCATCCGGAACAAAGGAATAGAGATTGCTGCTGATGCTAAAATA
>DATJGC010000258.1:0-5487 GCA_035495345.1 Chitinophagaceae bacterium
AAGGCTGGTTGCCGGAACGGGGTGCTTGCTGGCCGCCGCTATTGCTGCCGCCACCGCCGCGTTGCTGCGGTCCGCTGTTCCTTTGCTGGTTGCCACCGCGCTGCCCCTGCTGGGGTCTTCCCCTGCGGTCTGCTTTCTCCAGCGTGTTTAAACTAATCTGGCCTACCAGCTCTACAAAGCCACTTTCGGTTTCCTTTGGCTTGTTGGTGCTCAGGTCTACTGCTTCCAGCTCATCGGGTATTACGCCCTGTGCATTAAGTTGCTTTATCTTTCTTACCCTTTCTATGGCTACTGGGTATTGCTTGTTGCTGTCTGGCAACGTGTACCACATCAGGTTTTTGAAAATGTCTTTTTTTACCAGGAATGCATTGCCGCGGGCCACCTGCAAGCTGTCTGCATTGTCAGGAAAATGCTGCAGTGCATCCAGGTAGGTATCCAGCTCATAATTGAGGCAGCATTTCAGACGGCCGCACTGGCCGCTGAGCTTTGTCTGGTTGATGGAAAGATTCTGGTAACGCGCAGCGGTGGTGTTTACGCTTTTAAAATCACTCAGCCAGGTGCTGCAGCAAAGTTCTCGTCCGCAGCTGCCAATACCGCCAACTTTGGCGGCCTCCTGGCGCGCACCAATCTGGCGCATCTCTACTTTTACTTTAAACTCGCTGGCAAAGACGCGGATCAGTTCGCGAAAATCTACCCTGTCGTCTGCAATATAAAAGAAGGTAGCCTTACGTCCATCTGCCTGCATCTCCACTTCCGTCAGCTTCATGTTTAGCCTGAGCTGTTTGGAGATGGCGCGACTGCGTATCAGTGCATCTTTCTCGCGGGCTTTGTTTTGTTTCCAGGTCTCAATATCACGGTCGGTGGCGCGGCGGAGTATTTTCTTCATCTCCGGGTTAAATTCGTCTGCGCCTTTTTTCTTTAACTGAAGCCGAACGGTTTCGCCGGTGAGGTTTACCTCACCCACATCAAAACCGCTTACACCTTCCACGCTTACCAGTTCTCCTTTTTCAAAATATTGCAGCGATGGGTTCCGGAAAAAATCTTTCCTGCTGCCATTGTTAAAACTTACTTCTACCACCTTACAGGCACTTTCGGGGTCGGCAAACGGAAGGTTTGCCAGCCAGTCGTGCACATTTAACCGGTTACAGCCACCTGTGCTGCAACCACCATTGCTCTTACAGCCATTGGGTTTTCCTGTGCCACAGCTTCCACATCCCATATCGTAATTAATTAAAAATGAAGAAATGTTATTGCTGGCCGTGTATAACACAATCATCAATAACTATACATAAAGGCTATAGGGGATGTAACAAAAGAGGCGGGCGGGTGAAGTGCGGGTTTGCAATGATGCGGGTGTAGCCAATCGGAACACCAAAACGAACATCTCAACTGATGATATATATAATTGCCGTATTAAACAATCTCCATTTGTATACAGGCAATGCAACCCGTTCTCCAACTTTTCCTGCGCCTCCTCACAAAAATCCATTCACAGTTTATCCACCTTACAGCTCAATTGACCAAAAGTAATGATTTATCAGCAATGATATGTAGGAGTTTAATGGTAAGGGCATGGAAGAGCATTTTGCCATGGGCATTGCGTTCTATGTAGTACGAAGCCTTGTCCAGCTCTTCTATAATGGCCTGTTGCTGAGCTGTATCGGCCAGCTTGTTGAGTCGTACGGCAAAGTCGCGCTCCTTGGCAGGCATACTTGCTGCCTGTTGGCTATCGCTGCCAAGGCTGCGCAGCCGCACGCTTTGCTCCAGCAGGTGGTTGAAGTAACGGAGAAACTGTTTTTGTTTTTCCCGGCCCAGTTTGGCAATCTCGTCTATCCATTTCAGTTGTGCGGAAGGGCCGCCTTTTAGGGTGGCATTCAGCCATTCGCGCAGCATATCCAGCCAGTCTTCCTCTGCGTGTTGTAGCAGTTGCAGCGCCTCCCGGTAATTTCCCTCGCTAACGGCGGCTACCTGCATGGCCTGGTCTTGCGCCAGCTTGCCGCGTTCTACCAGGGCGGTGGCAAGGTCTGCATCTGCCAGCCGCGGAATCTTCACCAGCTGGCAGCGCGATAAGATGGTGGGCAGTATCTGCGCCTCGTTTTCGGCCACCAGGATAAAGAGTGTATCGGGCGGTGGTTCTTCAATCAGCTTCAGCAGCTTATTGCCTTCTTTGCCCAGGTATTCAGGCATCCACAAGACAAGGATTTTATAGCCGCTTTCAAAACTCTTGAGGCTCAGTTTGTGGATGATATCATTGCATTCATTGGCAGAAATATTACCCTGTTTATTTTCTGCATGAATGGCCTGTAGCCAGTCGAACACATTGCCGTACGGATGCAGGGTAATAAACTCACGCCATTCGCCCGCGTAGTCTGTACTCAGGGGTTTATCACCCGCCTTCCTGGGCACTACGGGGTAGGTAAAATGGATGTCTGGATGAACAAACTTTTTTGCTTTGCTGCAGGAGGGGCATTCATTGCAGGCATCGGTTAAAAATACTTTCTCCGCAGCAGCAGGCTCAGGCGCGCCAAACAAGGAAGGCGCCGCAGCGGCCTTGCCATTTACTTTATCACACACTATATATTGGGCGAAGGCCAGCGCCAGTGCAAGCGCGCCACTGCCTTCTTTACCGAGAAAGAGCAGCGCATGGCTTAGGCGGTTATGGTGCACCAATTCTGCCAGTTGCGCCTTGGCAGCCTGCTGCCCGATGATATCACTGAACTGCATAGCCGCAAAGATAGGCAGTGCTGCCTGCCACCTTAGCTTCATTATCAATTAAATTGTTGGATGGATAACCAGGGGTTGCCCCTCTGCCAGGCGGTGGCCGACAGCACAAAAAGCAGCAGCGCGCCACAATAATTTTTAACTACCAGCTACCGGAATCATTTAGTAATTTGCAGCATCTAAAACCTATCATTATGGCGATTTTTAAATCTGGTAATCCTGCTTTAAATGAAAAAACCTTTCAGCAATCGGTGGTAGTGAATCAGGCTGAGGTAATGACCGAAAGAGGAACCCTGAACAAATTTTTTCTATTGTTTTTACTGGTGATGGCTACTGCCTCCATTACATGGAATGCGTTCAGCCAGGGCAAAGATGTTACATCGTGGATGTGGATTGGTGTGCTGGGCGGATTGGTAACGGCCATCGTACTTATGTTTAAGCCAATGTGGGCCAGCATACTGGCACCGGTATATGCTCTGTTTGAAGGTGCGTTCATTGGCGGTATATCCGCAGTGTATGATTTTGCTTTTAAAGGCGCGGCCACAGGTGCCACCGGCGGTATTATTATGCAGGCCGTGGGCTTAACCTTTGCCGTGGTAATTGCCATGTTTGCTTTATATCGTTTTCGTATTATTAAAGCTACGGAGACGTTTAAGTCGGTTATCATAACCGCTACCATGGGCATCGCTATTTTTTATGTGCTGGCAATGGTGCTCCGCATGTTTAGCATAGATATGCCACTGATACATTCAAGCGGTACATTGGGTATTGTTTTCTCACTGGTGGTGGTGGGCATTGCTGCCTTGAATCTTATTCTTGATTTTGACCGTATAGAACAGGGCGCCGCCATGGGTGCACCCAAGTACATGGAATGGTATGGCGCATTTGGTTTGCTGGTAACCATTGTATGGCTTTACCTGGAAATATTGCGTTTGCTGGCCAAGCTCAACAGTCGCAATTAAGCCGATCACAATAGCAAGTTTATACAAAGAACATATAAAAAGGCCCGGATTGTCCGGGCCTTTTCTAATTCATCCTGTTGGTTTTGTCAACAAAAACTGTGTTGTTGCTAAACGGCGTTTACCTGCCATCACCATCCAGCAGGTTACCCAAACCGCCCAGTATGCTGCCTTCTTCACGGCGGCCGCCAAATTGCGGACTATAAGAAATGATTTTACTGGCCAGACGGCTGATGGGCAAAGATTGCAACCAGACTTTGCCGGGGCCGCGCAGTACGGCAAAAAACAAACCTTCTCCGCCAAATACCCAGTTGCGCACACCACGTACCATTTCAATATCAAAATCTACATTGCCTGTATACGCCACTACGCAACCGGTATCTACCCTTAGCAGTTCACCGGGTTGCAGTGTTTTTTCTACCACGTAACCGCCGGCATGCACAAAGGCCATTCCATCACCTTCCAGCTTTTCCATAATAAAACCCTCACCGCCAAATATGCCGGTACCCAGTCTTCTTTGAAAGGCAATACCAATGCTTACTCCTTTTGCAGCGCAGAGAAAAGCATCCTTTTGGGCGATGACGAGGCCACCCAGCTGCTGCAGATCAAGCGGAATTACCTTGCCGGTGTAGGGTGCTGCAAAGCTTACCCTGCGCTTGCCAACGCCGGTATTGGTAAAAGCTGTCATAAACAGACTCTCGCCTACCAGTATGCGCTTTCCGGCAGAAAACAATTTATCCAGCAGGCCGCCGCCCTGCTGGCGTGATCCATCGCCAAAAATACTTTGCATCACTATATTATCATCCATCATCATAAACGCACCACTTTCTGCAATGGCGGTTTCATTGGGGTCAAGTTCTATCTCTACAAACTGCAGCTCTTCACCATAAATTTTGTAGTCAATTTCATGATTCGTTCTCATGTTTTTTTTATGAAGGTAAAAAAGATTTAGCCATAGCAAGACGGGTAAAATGATAAACGGGTAAGCCTTCGCAAACACAAACCCTGCGGGCGGTCAACAAAATTTACCCTGCAGGCGTTGAACTGCAGCACAGATTAATGCTCAGTGAAAAATGACAGGCGGTTGAATGTTGAGCCATCAAAATTGTTACCTTGTTCCTCACTTTTTTAAAATAAAACTATGATGAGATTACGTAATTGTTTACTGGCCATATGCCTTTCTACGGTAGCCCTTGCCGTGAATGGCCAGGCCAGGCTGGTAGAGACAGTAGTTAAAAATGGCGATGAGCTGGTAATTCCATACCAGAAGTATGTACTGCCCAATGGCCTCACATTGGTAGTGCATGAAGACCACAGTGACCCCATTGTGCACGTAGATGTAACCTATCATGTGGGCTCTGCGCGGGAAGAAATTGGCAAGTCTGGCTTTGCACATTTTTTTGAACACATGATGTTCCAGGGTAGCGATCACGTAGAAGACGAACAGCATTTTAAAGTAGTAACCGCTGCGGGTGGTACACTGAATGGATCTACCAACCGAGACCGTACCAATTATTATGAAACCGTACCCAGCAACCAGCTGGAGAAAATGTTATGGCTTGAAGCAGACCGCATGGGCTTCTTGCTGGATGCCGTTACACAGAAAAAGTTTGAAGTACAACGTGCCACTGTAAAGAATGAACGTGGACAGAATTATGATAACAGGCCCTATGGCCTCGTTAGCGAAGTGGTAGCCAAAAACCTGTATGATTATGGCCACCCTTACTCATGGCTTACCATTGGTTATGTGGAGGATCTGAACCGCGTAAACGTAAATGTCCTCAAGAATTTTTTCCTGCGCTGGTAC